>JBGSIP010000036.1:0-1811 GCA_041742495.1 Planctomycetaceae bacterium | reverse complement strand
TGCTCCTTCCCCGGGCTGGGCATCTGCCGGAGGAGTCCCGGCCGGAGGTTGGCCGTCGGGGGGCGCGTCTGTCTGGCCCGCCGGGTCGCCAGCAGGATCAGTTTCTGCCGCCCCGGCCTCCCGGCGCTGTTCCTCCAGTTTTCTCTGCTGCTGTTGTGCCTGGGCGGGCTCTTGCGGAGCAGTGATGTCGACAGTGATCCGTGACGTGTTGCGTCGGTTGCCCAACGGTTCCTTGTTGTCGCGCGCTTCGACCCAGAACTGCACGCGATCTCCAACGCTCAGTCGCAGCCGCTCCAGCGGCAATTCGGCATCGAGTTGGACTTCCGTTCGCCGTCCGTCAAACAGCGGCTCGGCGGCAATGGAGTCGCCCGCTTTTTCCACCTGGAGTGTGAGTTGTCGCAACTGGAAATCAGGATCGGCAGCCCTTACGCGCAGGGGAATGACCGCGTTGGCGGGGAGCGTGAGCGATTCGGTGGGGAACAGCAGCTCCACATAAGGAGCGCGGTCCGGTTTGACGTTCAGTCGATAGATGATCGGCCGCGGATCGGCTTCGCCCGCCTTGTTGCGACACTCCAGCACATAAAATTTGGGGAACGAGCCATCACTGCGGGGGCGCAGCGGTGGCAGTTCGCCGGTCAACTGGCGGTCATTGGCAATCGCCAGCGGAAATTCTTCTGTCTTGGCGGTCAGGTCTTCCTGATCGAGCAGCCGCACCCGCGCCGAGGTCACGGCCTGCGAAGCTTCGGCCCGAATCGCCACCGTGCAGCCTTCAAACAGGTCGAGATCACCCGTGGACTGCACCAGCGGTTCCAGGCCCATGTACGGCGGAAACGACACCCGCACTTCCTGCAGCCGGGCTACCGGCGCCTGTCTCACGTCGACATGAAACACGTCCGACCGCGCATCTCCCGCGACGACGTAGTAGTCGAACGCTTGCAGAATGCCATCGCCGGTGTCACCCGTGATCACAGCCGAGTATTCACCAACCGTATCGGCCACAGGAGACATGTCGACCGTCTCGTCAACCAGTCTGCGATCGACGGTGGTGTACTTCAATTGGATGGTCTGGGGTGTCTCGCCGCCGATGGTCGCGGTCACCGGCAGGGTCGTCCGCACCAACACGGAGGCATGGCCCGGTGCCACGCGCAGCACACGGGTCTGCGTGGGGGCGGCAATCCCCGCCAAGGGATTCAACGCCCGCCAGATCGACGCGGGAACCGATTTGGGCGAAAACAGGGTATACAGGCACAAGCCAGCCACCAGCACCACAGCCGCCGTCGCGGAGCGTAACAGCAGGCGACGGTCGGTGGTTTGGTCGACAGGGGCCACAGCCAGCCCCTTCGCCGCACGGCGGGACAGGCTGGCCATCACATCGGCACGCACCGGACGACCCGCTTCGCGCAGATCAATCAGCGTGAACAGCGTCCCCCCCAGCCGGTCTTCGACTTTCTCCAGCCGCCACGCCGCAAACAGCGACGTGACCTGCTTGCGCCACGGCAGCCACACATGTTGCAGCAGCCAATACACCATGAGTCCCAGCAGCGTCAGCACCAGCAGGGTCCGCGACCAGACCGGAAACCCGCCGGGAATGAGCCAGTGATCGGCAATGGCAAACAGCAGCAGGTACCCGACGACAAGCGCAATCGCCCCGGCAAGGCCCACCGACAGATCGGACGAACGGATATACGCCCGCGCCTTGCCCATCCGGCGGTCAATGAACCGCTCCAGATCGGAAGATTCCGTCGTCGATTTGGAGGATTCGGCCGAGACCATGCCGTCGTCCTGATCGATGCTTGAGAAAGGATGGGAGT
>JBGSIP010000035.1:0-8547 GCA_041742495.1 Planctomycetaceae bacterium | reverse complement strand
ATCTTGCAGGCCTCGGCCACTTCCGTCGACGAGACAGGAATCACTTTGACCACCGCCTGCGAGTACAGCGCCACCGCCATTTGCTGACTGGCCGCATCATGACCGCCGACCACTTTCGGAATGCCTGCCGCGGAGTAGTCGGGATTGCCGGGATCTTCCCGTTCGGGACTGTACGCCAAGAAGAAATCGCTCCCCGGCTGCAGTCCGGACGACAGCAGAATCGGCAGCATCACGTCGCGCGTTGTCGTGGGGTAAGTCGTGCTTTCCAGGACAATCAGTTGTCCGCGGCGCAACGACTGCGTAATTTTTCGCGTCGTCCCTTCCACATACGCCAGATCGGGATCGCGTGAATCGCTCAGCGGCGTGGGGACGCACATGAGAATCGCATCCGCTTCGGACAGTCGCGACATCTCACTCGTCGCCTCGAACTTCCGCTCGGCGACCCATCTGCTCACGCGCTCGGACGAAATGTGCTTGATGTAGCTCCGCCCGGCCATCAACTGGTCGACCTTGGCCTGATCCACGTCATAACCGATGACCGAGAATCCTTGGCGGATAAACGCGTCAATCAGCGGCAACCCCACGTAGCCCAATCCGACGACCCCCACCCGGACCGTGCGCTGCTCCACCCGTTCCAGGAAGGTCTGGACCAACTCCGTTGTCGTCGCCGCCGCTTGCATCGCGCGTTGCCCCAAGAGATCCGTGATTCCCTCGACCCACCGGGAAAACAGGCGATGTTAGGACATCGCCCCGGTGTGGGACAACACAGCCACGGATGTCGGCCTGTCCTCCGATCTCCGCTACCGCTCGCCGTTCAGATTTCCCGCGGGGGAGGGGAGGGGTGCCAGCCAACCGGTCCTCACTTGTCGGTCAGCCGGGAAGCACCAGCCCATAGACTCGCTGGGCCGTGTTTCCCCAGATCTCCGCCTGTTCGGAGACACTCAGTTCTTGCACGCATTCCCGCAGCAGGCCAGCCACCTCAGTGTAGGTGGCAGACAGTTCACAAACGGGCCAGTCAGAGCCAAACAGGCAGCGGGAGGGTCCGAAGGCCTCCACGGCGACTTCGATGTAAGGCCGCAGTTCGGCCACGGTCCAGCGGTGCCAATCCGCCTCGGTCACCAGCCCCGACAGTTTGCAATAGACATTCGGAAATGCCGCCGCCGCGACGAAATCGCTGCGCCAGGCCGCAAATGCTGCCGCCCGATCCGCAGCCGGCTTCATCACCGGTTTGGAGAGGTGATTGAGCACCAGCGGCAGGTCTGGCAGCAGCCGGGCCAACGTGGCCGCATGCGGGAGATGCCGCTGGTAGAACAGCAAATCGAACGGCAGCCCAGCCGCCGCCACGGCGCGCAACCCGCGAATCGTGTCCGGATGCACGGCAAAATTGTCGTCCGGCTCGTCCTGAATGACATGCCGCACGCCGACCGCCTTCGGATGAGCGCAGAACTCGGCCAGTTGATCCGCGCACTCCGGCCCGAGCAAATCCACCCAGCCCACCACTCCAAAAATCCACGGGTGCTCAGCGGCCAACGCCAAGGCCCAGCGATTCTCCGCAACATCATGCTGCGTCTGAACCACCACCGTGCCATCCACGGCATTGGCTTTCAAATGCACTGCCAAATCGTCCGGACAGCGATCGCGCCGGATGGCAGCCAATTCCGGTGCGTCCAGCCACCCATAATTGAACGGCGTGTCCAACTGCCAAAAATGCTGATGTGCGTCGATGATTGTCACAGGCAGGTGCCCTTGCGTCTTCTCGCCTGACAATGCCCGGCAGAGCGTCGCCAGACGCCTCCCGTGGCAGCTCCCCAGTCATTCACCCACTCCTGCGGATGCTCCGATCGAACTTTGGTTCAATCGGCCACCGTCACCACACCCTTCACCATCCCGGCGGCCGGCTGAATCAAGTCCGCAAACACCGTCGGAACATCGTCAAACGCCACCCGGTGTGTGATCCAAGGCCGCGTATCGATGGTCCCCTCAGAAATCAGTTGGATGATGCGGGTGAAGTCGCTCGCCACGGCATTCCGACTCGCCAGAATCGATAGTTCGCGCCGATGAAAGTGCGGAGCCTGAAAGAACTTGATTTCGTCAGCCGTAATGCCCACATAGACAATCCGGCCGACAAAGCTGGCCAGTGCGAGCGACTGCTGCATTGAATGCGAATTGCCCGTCGCATCGATCACCACGTCGGCCATGCGTCCGTCGGTGAGCCGCGAGATGGCCGCCAGATTCGCGTCGGGATCCCCAAACTGCACCACATCGGCATGCTGCATCTGTTCTTGAACAAAGGCCAGCCGCTGCGGGCTGATATCCGCCATCAACACGCGCGCCCCACTCAGACGGGCAAATTCCAGCGCGGACAGACCAATCGGCCCCGCTCCGACAATCAGTACGGTTTCATTCGCCTGCGATCGCGAGCGGTTCACCGCGTGACAGCCAATCGCCAGTGTCTCGACGAGAGCACACTGATCCGTCGTCAGCGCGGGAGCCGGATGGACTTTTCGCCCCGGCAGAATCATGCGCTCGGCCAGTCCGCCATCGCACATTACCCCCAGCGTCAAATGCCGCTCGCAACAATTGGTGTGACCGCGCGTGCAGGAATAGCAGGTCTGACAATTGATGTACGGCTCGACCGCACAACGATCCCCAGGACGCACGTGCGACACCCGTTCGCCAGCCTGCAACACCTCCACGCCCAACTCATGTCCGGGAATCCGCGGGTAGGAAAAAAACGGCATCTTTCCCAGGTAGCCACTGATATCTGTCCCGCAGATGCCGACCCGCTGAATCTTCACCAGCACCTCGTCCGGACCCGGCACAGACGGCTCCGGGATCGATACCGCCCGCCACAACTTCGGCTCCGTCAACTCCAGCGCTTTCATGCCGTCTGTCTTTCTCCAAAATCGCTGCGTGCCGTCATCACGGCGCGCAGCCACGACAATGCGAAGTTCGCTCCACCCAGACCAATCCGCACGCAGGATGCCGAGAATCCTTGGACGCGATTCAGTTGTTTTCAGGCAGCCCTTCCTGATGCCCCAGATTGTGCACCGGCGCAAATATCGCCTGCACATCACGCAACAGTTCCAGATCCATGGGCTCCGCCAGCCACTGGGCCCACTGGCGAATGTTGTCGGGATTGGCGCTCCCCGCCACGGTTGTCGCCAGACCCGGGTGCGAACAGGAGAATTGCAGGGCGAGCTTGGCGATATCGCTCCCCCGTTCGGCACACAGTTTGGCCGCCGCTCGCGCCGCCTGTTTGACCTCTGGCGGTTCCTTGAGCCACTCTGGCAGCGTTGCATTCGTCAGCAGCCGCGCCGAAAACGGACCAGCGTTCATCGCCCCAATTCCGCGCTCTTCCAGGTAAGGGAGGGTCTCCTCGACAAAACGGGTGTTCTGCAGCGTGTACTGGTTGTAGCTCAGCACACAATCCACCGTAATCTGGTCCGCAATCGTCCGAAAGATCTTCTGCGGATACCCGCTGAAACCAATTGCGCGCACCTTACCGGCCCGCTGCAGCGCTTGCAGGGCAGGAATGGTCTCTTCCACCAACTGCGGCAACGGCACGAACTCAATGTCGTGGCACAGCAAAATGTCCAGATAGTCCGTCCCCAGCCGATGCAGACTGACCGTCACACTCTCGTCGACCCGCCGCGCCGAGAAATCGAAATGCGTCAACGAATAACGCCCCAGTTTTGTGCACAACAGATAGTCCGACCGAGGCACATCACGCAGCGCGATGCCCAGCAGCACTTCACTCATGCCGCGTCCATAAAAGGGTGACGTGTCGATCAGGCGCAGTCCGCATTCCAGCGCAACCCGCACACTCGCCAGCGCCTCATCCAGCTTGACCGGCCGAAACTCCTGCCCCAAGGATGACGCCCCGAAGCTCAGCACCGGCAGCCACAGGTCTGTCTTCCCCAACCGCCTGGGCACCTGCAGATCGATTCCCGACACGTGACGACTCCCGTCTCCGAAGATACTTGTCACCGCACCCAACACCTCAAGCCACAAGCCTGTGCAGGTCAGGCTGTGCCTGACGCAAAGCGAACTCGATCTCTCGACTGTGGCAAACAAAACAGAGCGAGACCGTCCTCTAAACCGTCCGACAACCGATCGTCAGCAGCACGTTGGCCCACAATGCCTGATCGGCTGTCTGGATGGTGAGTACGTGATCTCCCGATTCCACCGCCGCATAGAAATCCCACTTCATGATGGGCTCCAGCGGCAACTTCAGCCCCGCTTGCTCGATAGACTGTCGATAGCTGGCCCACACAGGGGGCTCGCCAGCCGTGGCATACGAGTCCGAAGGGTCGATCCCCATCGTATTCACCGCATCGATCGGCACGCTCGCCAGCAGCGCTTGCAAGACCTGATCAACGGTCGGAATGCCCGGTGACAACTGGAGACAGACCAATTCACTGCGCGGACCACGCTTGGACGCCGCGGGATAGTTGCCATCTGCAATCAGCACCCGCGAGTGATGTCCGGCTTGAGCGCAGATCCGCAAGATCTCGGGATGCAGCAGCGTCGTCTTCAACATCGATGCGTTCCTCTGGAAAATGTCCACTGCTCTCGCGCCGCTTGCTCAGCCCGCGACTCCGCTGCGCGTGCCACCTGCAGTGCGGTTCACGCGGATCGTCCTGTCAACTGTCGAAACGCCCGCATGGTCTGCTCGGCCGCCGCATCGGCATCGGGCAACGGCAGCACCTCGGCGGAGAGGTAGCCGGCATAGCCGACCCTTTTCAGCACGTCCACACACGCCTGCAGATCGGTATGACCAAACCCCGCCGCTCGACGATTTGAATCCGCCAAATGCACATGCCCAATCACGTCGTGGACTTCCGCGAGCGCCGCTGGAATCGACACCTCTTCAATGTTCTGATGGAACAGGTCCGCCAGTAACCGAACGTGGCCGCCCGTCAGCCCACGAACCATCTCCGCCGCGGGCTCCAGTCGATTGAACAGATTCGTCTCATAGCGGTTCAGTGGTTCATACAGCAGCACCTGCCCCAAATCGCCTGCCACAGCCCCCAGTTCAGTCAACGATTCGCACAGCCAGTCCAGCGCCTGAGATGGCGAAACACTCCCTTCGGAGCGCCCCTGCATCGACCCAATGATGGCCGGGGCCCCCCAGGCAGCGCCCAGTTCAATCACGCCCCGGATGAACTGCTTCGCTTCGGTGCGAACGGCGCGATCTGGATGGCACAACTGCAGCTTGTGCACGACCCAGCCCGCCCCAGTACCCACCGCCGCCACTGCGAGCCCATGTTCAGCCACTAGCGCAGCTACCCGAGCGCGATCGATTTCTCCCGGCCCCCGCGGAAAAATTTCGACCGCGTCAAATCCGCAGCGAGCTGCCGCTACGGCCGCGGCCTCCAACCCGTCCCAATACACGAACGGCCCACCACGCGCTTCGGGAACCAGCGAGACGGTCACTGCACTTTTCATCCGCACCTCGGTAGACAGACTCTGAGAGAGAGCACCCGGCAAACATCACCATCACGCCGCGTCGCGCCACCACGGCCAAGTCACATACCGCGACCGGTCCCAGTCGCTTGTAAGGGCAGGAACAATGGCTTCAAGTGCCGCTCAAACAAGTTGTGAGTCACACAGCGTCCCACGAGGTCCGCGTGCTGTTTGAGCAAATCGGTGTAGGCAGTCCCCTGTTTCGCCGCGAGTTTGAACGCCACATGCAGCAACTGCCGCAAATGAGGATTGAATTGAGGGCAGTGGGGTTCGTGCTCCAGCGCTCCCACCCATTGCTCAGCCGTCCAGCCACCGGCTTCACTGGCGGACGGCAGTCGACTGCGATCGATGTCAATCACCGTCGCATACGGTGCACACAACTCGTCGGCTCGCTCCAGCGATTGCGCATACAACGTCTTCACCATCGTCAGCCCCGCGGGACTCGCCTGCGCCAAGCCAATCAATTCTTCCAGCCAGTTGGTCCCAGCCGTCTTCACATGCAGGCCGGCTCCCGTGCGGGCGATCGCTCGCGCAATCACTGGATAAATCGAGAACTTGTCGCTCCCGGAATGCACGCTCAGCTTCAGGTCGCCGGGCAAGCCATACTGCCGCACAGCCCACGCCACGACCGCGAGATCCGCCGAGAATTCCACTTCAAACTGCGCCACGTCACCGACGTAGTCGACCCCTTTATTGAATCGGCCGGAGAACTTCGGGGCGATCGTCTGCACCGGCACTCGCTCGTCAGCCAGCGCGGCGAGAATTACCAGCAATTCACCCGGCGTTTGAGGCTGATCGGTTTCGTCCATGGAGACTTCGGCAATCACCGTCGCAGCGGCTTTGCGTTTCACAATCTCCCGATAGACGGCCCCCGCCTCCCGCACCGCGGCCAGATACTGACCCGCCGTGCGTTCCATATCTGCTTTTGTCATCGACAGCGGCTCGCGCAGCCCGGGCACGTCAATCGTGCCGGTCAATTCGGGGTGCCGTTCGACGAAAGTTTTCACGTCTTCGGCTGATGACTCCCGACCAATAAAGTCGGCCACGTCGATCGTGAAGAAATCACTGGCTTCGAGAAATCGTTCCACCGTCTGCCGGCCAATGTGATCGGCATCCACGTGCCAGCCATGCCGCCAGCCTGCGGCCTCCACCGCCGCCTGGGCGGCTGCCTTTACCGCAGCCGGTTCGGATCCAATCAGGTTGTGCTCGCGATTCGACTTGTTCCACACCGGAACCACAATCACGCCGGCCTCCGCCGCCAGTTCACAAGCCCGCAGTTGGGCCCGCGCCTGGTGCCCGAACCGGTCCCCCACTCCAAATGTGAATCTCTCCAGCACTGCCATCAGTGATGTCCCGCTTGCAACATGGCTGACCAAGATCGACGAGTTTTACCGTTGATCGTCGCGCTTTCGCCATCGCAGAACTTGACAGCCTCATATCTATTATTGACCATGATATCCATGTCAGACGATGTCGCCCTGCCAGCGTTTGTGTCCCGGCAAGTCAGCCGCGCGCGACGCTATTATCTGGATCTCTCCACCACACCCGAGCGCACCTGTCGCGTAACGTGTGGCGGATGCGAGCGAGTCGAGGCCGATTACCTCATTCAGCGCGACGACTTTCCCTACCACTGCGTCGAGTTCGTCGCAGAAGGGAAGGGGACTCTCGAACTCGACGGTCGCGAATTCCCCCTCTCACGCGGTTCGGTCTTTGGCTATGCACCCGGTGTACCCCACCGCATCGCGGGCGAACCCGGGCAGCCCATGCTCAAGTACTACGTCGACTTCGTCGGTCGACAGGCGAGCCGTTGGTGGCAAAAGCACGTCTGGCAGCTAGGGGGTTGCCTGCAGGTCTCCGCACCGGATGAAATCACTGCGCTCTTTGAACTGTTGCAGTCGGAAGGGCAGGATGGCTCCGCGGTCTCGCGTCAGATCTGCGCGGGCCTACTTCCGATTTTGTTTCAGAAGATCTCTCAGCGTCGTCTGCAGGCCGGTCCGCAGGAACCGCGGGCCTGGCAATCGTACATCGAAGCCCGCACCCTGATTCAGCAGCAATTCCGGGACTTGCGCACGCTCCAGGAAGCCGCCGCCGCGTGCGGCCTGAGTTCGGCTTATCTCTGCCGCTTGTTCCAGCGGTTCGGAGATACGACACCTTACGAATTGCTTGTGCAGCGTCGCATGCAGCACGCTGCCGATTTGCTGATGGACCGCGGCATGTTGATCAAACAGGTGGCCTCCGAACTCGACTTTGCGAATCCGTTCCACTTCAGTCGCGTGTTCAAAAAAGTCTATGGCGTCTCGCCAGAAGCCTTCCGAGAGCAACTCCCTGCTTCGCCCGCTTCCTCGTGATTCGCTGTGGGCGAGTTCAAGCCACTGACCACGCTGTCTCGCCACCGTCTGGATTCCTTCCTGCTTCCGTCCACCCGTGTGATCGGCAAGTGGTGCCCCTAGCTGCCTGTTGAACAATGCAAACACAACAACAGTAGTGGTGCATCTGGCTCTGCCAGTGCGGTTCCCCACATGCAAAATTGGGCACTGGCAAAGCCCGTGGCACCCCCTGTTTGCTTCAGGTTGTTGTTGTTCAACAGGCTGCCGAAAGCTCCACTGGACTCACGACTGCCGACGCATCGTCATGCCGGGCGACAGTCCGATGTTGATAATCTGCGTTGAGTTTGCCGGCCGTAGAACCGCTACAACTGCCCCGACACGCAACACCCTTGCCATCGCCACCCCGGGACCACCTTCTGATTGCACCTCTGCTGCAGCCGCGGCCGATTCTCGAACGGGGACGAATCGCGCCGCAATTGCTGACTGAGTCCGGCGAACCGTCCCGCTGGATTTTCGGTACTGACGACGGAGTCGTCACGAGACCTGCTTGCGATGGCAACTGGCAGCCCCGCGCGAGCTCAAGGGAGATCACGGACGATCATGGCTCCGCTCACGCGCAAACACCTGCTGCTGTTGTTGTATCCGCTGTGCGTGGCGTCCTGCGCTCACCCGCAATCGGTCACACGGCAGACCGCCACGGGCCGACCCGTTGCCGCTCCCGCTGCGACAGCCACGATGGAGCTGGTCAGCC
>JBGSIP010000034.1:0-1988 GCA_041742495.1 Planctomycetaceae bacterium | reverse complement strand
CCACGCCCGCAGCGTTAACTCCGGCGACAGTTCATTGTCGTGTGTGAGCAGCCACTCCAAGTCCACGGCTTCGCCCGGCGCAAGAACCTGCACGTTGCTGCGTCGCGCACGGTCCAGAAATTTGGCAGACTCCGCCCCCTGCAGTTCAATCTGCAGCGGCGGCACCAGGCCCGTCATCGCCCCACGGGCCGACATGGTGGGGAGTCGGCCCGTGTTGCGCAACACCGCTGTGACCCGCGTCAGCCCGGCTGCGAATGTCTCTCGTTTCACCGACACCAGTTCCAGTCGCGGCAGACGCTCGCAGAGAGCCACGACAAAGTCGGCATGCGAACCGGCGAGCGCCGTGATGGCACTGCGATCCGGATTGAGTTCGGCCAGCGGGCAGATGCCCCCAACTTCTACCACCTGCCCTGGGAAATCGGGATGATTGACCCGCGTCCAGTTCACAAACCCGTCGCGATGCTCGGCATCCATCCATTTCAGAAATCGCAGTTCAGCCGCGCCGCGAGTATCGGTCTTGGCGACTTTTACCTTGCTCGCCCCTTTGCGATCGTCCGTCGCAGCGCCGTCCGTGGCCCCGGCAGCCGGCTGTTCAGTGGATGTTTTCTCGGCCGGCGTCCCCGTAGTCGACTCCGTGGCATCGCCGGCGTCAGTTTTGCCAGCGTCGGTCTTGGAGGTGTCGGCGTTGCCAGCCGAGGTATTGCCCGGGTTGGCGTCACTGGCGTTCGCGGGAGTGTCGCTGCTGGAGCGGTCCGTCGACTTCACCGTTGGAATCCACCAGCCGGGGGTGCCGAAAGCCCAGCGTCCATAATGATGGTGCGACCAGCCCAGCAACCCACCCGATTGCAGCGGCGCTTCGGGAGCATCCCGAGCCGTGACTTTTTCGCCGTACAGCGTGGCCACTTGTTCGCACCACGGAGCATCGGCAGGCAGAATGCTCTTACGTTCTGGCTTCGTCCCTTCGGAGCCAATCGCCTTCCAGGGGTGATTCAGGTTGTCGTCGGGCGAAAACACCAGCACGAGAGCGATATTGGGATGCTCGAACGCGAAGTCGACCAGTGCTCGGGACTCGGGCTCAGACACCTGATTCGGTCCGGCTCCAGCCTCAAAGTAGGGATAGTCAAACGTAAAATTGCGCTGCAGCGACACTCCATCGCCGGCATCTTCGTTGTACGCCCGGTCGTGGTCGTCATCGCGGCCTTCTGGATACACCAGATAGCGGCCCAATTCCCCCAGTTGTGAATCGGCACGCACCATCACGCGCGGATCCTGTGGATGCGCGATCCACGTCCCCAACGGATCTTCCACTCGCATCAGCGTGATCAGCCCGTCTGCATTCAGATCGTCCGGCGGGTCCTCACCAAACGAAAAATCGCGATCGTCGTCTGTCGGGCGCGCGTTTCCGTCCACCACCCGGGCCGGCGTCCGCCACAGTTTTTCCACCCCATCGGGGTTGGGCCGGGGCACGATGTAAAACGTGTAGGCGTCCAGCAGCGTTTTGACCGCCGAGTCAGTTTTCGACCGCTCGATGAGATTGGCCGCCAGTTCGCAGGCTAACTCGCCACTGGCCAGGTGCGGCGCAGAGGTCTGCCCGACGCACAAGACAGCCGGCTTGCGATGCACGTCGCCGGTCCCGATCACCAGCAGGTGGATGGCCCGCCCTTCCCGGGAGTTCCCCAGACTCTCCAGCGTCGCGACGGGCGCATTCGCGAGGTCCACCAACCGCTGCGTCAGAGCTTCATAACGAGGATAGTCGCCGATTTGAGCGAACGACGAACTCCCGCACATCAGGACCGCCACGCCGGCCAGCCACCAGCGGGCCCGACCGCGCCCCAAGGAGACCTCCCGCCGGGGGCCAGCATGACGATTACCACAGCACTCGTGACTCTGGGTCATCAGAATCCTCTCGAACCCAATCGCACCGGGGTGCGCACAGAATTTGTTCCTGTCCACACGATTAACGCGGCAGGCGACCGCTGACCAGCGGC
>JBGSIP010000033.1:0-1983 GCA_041742495.1 Planctomycetaceae bacterium | reverse complement strand
CAGCAACACCCACCAGTCCGTGGGCAGCGGCGTCACCGGGGCCCGAGCGTCCGTCGCCTGCGGTTCCGGGCGGGGGGCCGCCTGATTCGCCACCATGCCGTGGAAGTCCTTCGCTACAAAGATGTTGGCTCATCGCGGCCGGACGTCTATTCAACTCTCGTACGCACCACTATACTCGCCTGTCACAGTCTCGAAACCAAGGAGCGCTGGGCAATTCCCGCTGCCAATCCGTTTGCAGCCACCGGGGGTCGGGGTGGAGAATTCCGCCGCGAATACCCAGCGGCAGGTGGCCAACGACGGCCAAGGACCTTCGATTTCCGTCTGGCCGAACCGAAGAGGTGATTTAGAAGTCGGTTTGCCGTCCCGCCGTCTGGGCCAGCCGCGAACGTTCCAGGCCAACGTGTGCGGCAACTCCGGGAGCACGGCCTGCTTCCCGCGCAGGCGCTCGGCAAAAGGTGGAGTTCGAGAACCAGCGGCAAAACGTCCCGGGCTCCAGAGTGCCTGCGAACCTGAGAGTCGGTTCCCGCCTCTGATTGGAGAGCCCCGCCAACTTGACACCAGTACCCAGGCCCGCCGGCGGCAACGACCACAGCAACCAGCCACAATCACACGGCCCGGCACCCGCCGGATGACAGCATAATCCCGAGTCGACAATCACTCGACATCTCAGCATTTAGGCAATCAGGCAAGAGAGTTCCCCGCCCATGGCGACCGACGAAGTGAAGCTCAGCAAGGTGGAAGAAATCAAGATCGCCAGCCGCCAACTGCGGGGCACGATCGCGGATGAACTCCTCAACGACTCCGACGAGTTCGACGCCGACACCACTCAACTGATGAAGTTCCACGGCACCTACCAGCAGGACGATCGTGACGCACGTCGCGCCAAAGGAGCGGACGGCAAGCCGCTGGGCAAAGCCTTCAGTTGCATGATCCGCACTGCCGTCCCCGGTGGACGACTGACCGCCGCCCAGATGCTCGGCGAGATCGAACTGGGTGATCGCTACGGCAACGGCACCATCCGTCTGACCACCCGCCAGGGGGTGCAGCATCACGGCGTGGTGAAGGGCAATCTGCGAAACACCATTCGGGACATTAACGATCTGAAGCTCTCCACCCTCGCCGCCTGCGGCGACGTCAACCGCAATGTGATGTGCAGCAACGCCCCGTTCAAAAACAACGCCGTCTACGACGAGATGCAGGCGCTCACGCTGTCGCTCGCCGCGGCCTTGCGTCCAAGGACCACTGCCTACTACGAACTGTGGATTGAGGACGACGCCGGCCACAAGGAAAACGTCGCCCCCTTCGTCCCCGTGGAAGAACCGGTCTACGGCGCGACGTATCTGCCACGCAAGTTCAAGGTCGGCGTCACACTCCCCGAAGACAATCACATCGACGTCTATACCCAGGATCTGGGCTACATCGCGGTTGTCGAAGGCGGTCGGATTGTTGGCTACAACGTGCTCGTCGGCGGCGGCATGGGCCGCACGCCCAGCAACAAAAAGACCGCTCCGTTTCTCGGCAAGCGGATGGCCTTTGTCACCCCGGAACAAGCGGTCGACGTCGGTGTGGCGGTCGTCAAGGTGCAGCGGGACTTTGGCAACCGGGAAGACCGCAAGGTCGCTCGTCTGAAGTATCTGGTCGAGGACTGGGGCGTCGATCGCTTCAAGGCCAAGGTCGAAGAATACTACGGCCAGTCGCTCCCCGCGCCGCATCCCACAGACGTCACCGATGTCGACGACTACATGGGCTGGCGGGAGCAGGGGGACGGCAAGCTTTGCCTGGGCCTCAACATCGAAAACGGCCGCATCCACGACGTTGGTGAGTTGCGCATCAAGACGGCATTGCGGGTGCTGCTCAACAAGTACGGCCTGGACTGCCGCGTCACCGCCCTGCAGTCGCTGATTCTCTGCGACATCAATCCGGCTGACAAAGCCGACATCGAAGCCATCCTCAGTGCTCACGGCCTGCGTCGCGCGGAAGAAC
>JBGSIP010000032.1:0-2638 GCA_041742495.1 Planctomycetaceae bacterium | reverse complement strand
CGGTAACAACAGTGCCACCAGAATGGCGATGATGGCGATGACCACCAGCAATTCAATCAGCGTAAAGGCTCGACGTGAGTGCATGCGAACCTCCGGAATGAGCACGGGTGAAACGACGACACGAAGCACACTATCATACCTGCACATAATATGCAAGTGCGGCGCCTTGCTTTTAGCAGCCACTCACGTTCTGCGCCTGTCGACGATTCAGCACACTCCCTACGCAAACAGCCGCCCGAACGCTGGTTCGGGCGGCTGTCGCAGCACAATTCCATCTGCCTTCGATCAGCGGTTATCGCTGCACGCGGGCCGAGCCCCCCTTGGCAAACGCCTCCACTTCGCTCAGCCGTGCCAGACTGACGTCCCCGGGGAAGGTTGTCAGCAGAGCACCGTGTGCCCAACCCAGCCGCAGTGCCTGTTCAGCATCCACACCATTGAGCAGGCCGTAAATCAACCCCGAACAGAATCCGTCCCCGCCCCCGATGCGGTCGACCACATCCAGTTGCGTGGTGGGGCTGACATAGCGTTTGCCGTTGAGCCACAACACCGCAGCCCAGTCGTGACGATTGGTCGAATGCACTTCACGCAGAGTGGTCGCCACGAGCTTGATATGCGGATGCTGCTGAACGGCCTGGTCGATCATGCCGAAGAACGCCTCGGGATCGAGCTTGGACTTGGACTCCACGTCCTGCCCCTTGAGTCCCAATCCCTTTTGCAGGTCTTCTTCATTGCCAATCAGACAGTCGCAGTGCGCGACGATCTTCTTCATCGTCGCCTGCCCCTGCTCCTCCCCGCCACTCAGCGTCTTCCACAGCTTGGCTCGGTAGTTGAGGTCAAACGACGTGATGGCCCCCTGTGCCTTAGCCGCCTGCATCCCTTCGATAATGGCTGCCGAAGTCGTATCGGAGAGAGCGGCAAAGATGCCCCCGGAATGGAACCAGCGACACCCGCCGGCAAACACTTCCGACCAGTTGAAGCTCCCTTGGCCCAGTCGGGCGGCCGCCTCGTTGGAGCGGTTGTAAAACACAACCGGTGCCCGGACGCCCGCTCCGCGATCACTGTAAACCGTCGCAATATTCGGGCCCCGCACGCCATCGTGGGGATACCACTTGTAGAACGGCTTGACCCCCATCTCACGGACCTTGGCCTGCACCAGTTCGCCAATGCCATAGTCGACCATCGCCGTTGCGATCCCAGTCCGCAGGCCGAAGCACGAAGCCAGGTTCGCCGCGCAGTTGTATTCGCCGCCAGACACATGCACGTCAAAGTGCGTCGCCCGTCGAAACGGAATGATGCCCGGATCGAGCCGATGCACGAGTGCTCCCAGCGAACAGAAATCCAGCGCCGAGTCCTGCGCTGCCCGAATGTTCAACTCCGCCATATCTGCTCCTGATCAATGGAACGGCCCTGCGTTCCAGTTATGAAGATCCGCCCGTTTCCGTTCCAAAAGCTCTGAGTCACAATTGCCGACTCCCAGCTCACCTCTCCGCCAATCACACAGAACGCTCTGAACTGAGCACCAGAACAATGTGCTGTTCCCGCCCGTGTCACTGCGCAGGCATCAGCACCACGGTGCGACACCTTGCCCGTGAATACCGAACTGAACGCCCAGCCACTGCGGCCGGCCCGTACGAAGGCGCTAGATAGTAACGGAGGAAAAACCGCCGTCCACGACGACGTTCTGCCCGGTCACGAATGAGGCAGCGGTTCGCGAAGCCAGCCAGCAGACAGCCCCAGACAGCTCTTCGGGCTTGCCAAACCTGGCCATCGGCGTATGACCAATGATCTGCTGTCCGCGGGCGGTGTAGCTGCCATCGGGATTGAACAGCAGCTTGGCGTTTTGCTCAGCCGGGAAGAATCCCGGGCTGATCGCATTCACCCGCACCCCCACGGTCGCCCATTCCCGCGCCAGGAACTGCGTCAGGTTGATCACCGCCGCCTTCGCCGCGGAATACGCCACCACGCGGGACAGCGGAATCATCCCGGACATGGAAGCAATGTTGATGATGCTCCCCTGCCGGCGCGCCACCATCGTCTGGCCAAAGACTTGGGAAGGGAGCAGCACTCCCCCCACCAGATTGAGATCGAACACCCCCTGCCAGCCTTCCAGCGTCAACTGGCAAAAGTCGGCACCGGGGGGAAGAGTGGCATCGGGGCGATTCCCCCCCGCGCCATTCACCAGCACCGTCACCGGCCCCAGGTCGCGTTCAATGGCGTCGCGGCAGACCTCCAGGGATTGGCGATCGAGCACATCAGCCGAGAAAAACTCAGCCGTCACCCCTTCCGCTGTCAAGGCGGCGACCCGTTCGGCGCCGCGATCCGCGTTGCGTCCGACCACGGCCACCTTGGCCCCCATCGAGCCCAGCGCGTGTGCCATGGCCCCGCCCAGAACCCCGGTTGCGCCAATGACAACCGCGACGTCCTGCGACAAATCAAACAACCCGCCCGCCATGCGCACCGCTCCCCAGGATGGAATTCCAGTCGTTGGACTGGAGCGTAGCGAGCGCCGCCCAAGCCCCGCAAGGATTGCCGACGTGGGGCGGCCGCAACCCGGTAGAAGTCGCTGACCGTCTGGCAATCATAGGCCTGCGGCCGCAGTCATGCCACGTGCGGTCCGGTCTGGTGCGGCTACTGTCGC
>JBGSIP010000031.1:0-3010 GCA_041742495.1 Planctomycetaceae bacterium | reverse complement strand
GAGGCTGATTGGCATCGGGAACGGGAATGCGGTTGGATCGCCGTTCCTGTGGTGGGTTGGGGGTATTGCCGTTCTGAGCCGGATTTCGGCCAGAGTTGTTCCCCGCACCTGGATTGTTGCCCGCACCCGGGTTGTTCCCTGCGCCTGGGCTATTCCCTGGGACTGGTGTCGGGTTACCGCGATCGGGATTCTGGGGCTGCCGTCCTGGCCGATTCTGCTCGCCTGGCCGCGGTTCTGCGGCTCCTGCATTCGGAGGATTCACGCCATCAGTCGGCCGATTGCTTCCGGGAGGAGTTTGTCCCGGCCGGGCCCGATCGGGATCGTTTCCGGGGGTCCGATTGTCACCGTTGGGCCGCTGGCTGGGCCGATCGGGCGCCGTCGTCCCGGGTTCTGCACCGGGGCGCGCTTCATCACGGGGCACGCGGGGCATCGGGATCGCTGGCGTTGCTTCATCGGGAGTTCCCGGCTGACGCGGGTCGGCCGGATTCCGTGGGTCCGTGGGTCGATCGCTACCCGGTTGGCCGTCTCGATTGCCTCGGCCATCTCGATTCTCGCGATCGCGGTTCCCGGGATTTGCATTCCGGTCTGCACCGGGGTCATTGGGATTCTGTGGCGAGGTGCCCGGTGCCATGTCAATCGGCAGACGACTTTCTCCACCTGGATTGCGATCACGGCGATTGCCGCGGTCTTCGTTGTTCACGTCGGGCAAGCCGG
Organism: Planctomycetaceae bacterium; assembly: GCA_041742495.1. Classification (GTDB taxonomy): domain Bacteria; phylum Planctomycetota; class Planctomycetia; order Planctomycetales; family Planctomycetaceae; genus JBGSIP01. The sequence continues at coordinate 2,296 of JBGSIP010000031.1, read as the reverse complement.
GGAGGCCAGCGGGATTTCGGGCCGCGTCCTGAGGATCTCGATCGTTGCGCGACGGATCGATCGCACCATCGCCGTTTGCGCGATTGTTGCCGCGGTCACCGCGGTCGTTGTCACGATTGTTATTCCGCAGAAAATCAGGCGTACGAACATCCGCGGGGAGTTGCCAAGCGACCTGCCCATTCACCGCGTTACCTCGACCGCCGCGCGTATCCGTCCGGCCAAAGTCCCGTCGGCTCTGCGACAGATTGCGTGAGTCGCGGGCGTATTCTCGCAGAACAGTGACTTGATCGTTCGAGAGATCCCGGAACCGGAACGACGCATCATTCGAGCCGGCGACGTCATCGAGACGGGTGGCAATGATCAGTTGTTGACGATTGCCCACGCCGGCACCGCGTAAGCGGAGTTGATCACGCAGTGTGACCGCCGGGCGATACTGCTCGTTGGTGAGATAGTATTGATTCCAGCCATTCAACGACGAAGAGAAGTCATTGCCGTAACGAGCCTGATACTGCACGAGCAGCGGGTCGTAGCCGGCGCGGCTACTGCCGTTGAGCTGGTACCACGGATAGAAGCCCTGGTTGCCATAGTTGCCGCCAAAGTAGTCGCCGTACGCGTAGTACCCATACTGCGGCCGCACAAACAACGTGGTCAGGAAATTGCCCCATGTGTTCACGACGTAAGAAGGTTGGTAATAGCCTCCCGCCGGTGCGTAGCTGTTACCAAAGCTGACCGGCGCGAAGACCACGCCGCGATCCTGGAAGGCATAGTCCCAGTAGCCGGGGACATAGGTCCAACCAATGCTATTGCCGACGTAACGGGGGGGCGTCCACATCCAATTGTCCCGAGCGGGGGCCCAGAATCCGGGTTGCCAACTGTATTCGTTGTTGTTCAAGACCCATGATCCAGCCACCCAGAAGTGATGATCATCGGGCTGCGGACTCGACGGGCCGACTTCCAGAGATTGGGGCGGCGGTTCCGGGTAATAGGTCAATTCCCGCACATTGGCGTCGACCCACGCACCACTCACCCAGCGAAATCCGCCATCGACCTGTTCCCAGTAACCAGGGAGCCAGCGGCGTCCCGGGGGTACATCACGCCAGACTCCGCTGATCCAGACAAAATCCTGCTGCACATCGTCCTGGAACCAGTAACCGGAGATCCAGACGATGTTGTCGCCGTCGATGGTCTTGGCGGGTGGAACTTCTTCGATCGGTTCCGGTGGCTCGCGCCGGACGACCATGTTCGTCACGCCCGAGGCGGAATAGGGGGTCGCGAAGGCTTCATGCAGAATGCCCCGCGTATAGACTTCCACTCCATCCATCGCGCCGTCGTCGCTGCCCAACCGCTGCTGCGTGACAATTGGAGCACGATTGTCTTCGATCACGGCATCGGCCTCCACGATGGGGCTGCCGGGGGCTGGAGCCGGTTCTTGGACCGGCACCACCTGCAAACGCGCATCGGCTGGTCGGTCGAAGGCGTCTGGCCGTTGTTTGCTGAATGTGTCCTCGGTCGCCCGGGTGGCCTGTGCGGTCGCCACTGCGGCGACTCCACTGAACAGGACCAAGCTGGCGACTGCCATCACTGTGGGTCGTCGCATGTGTCTCTCCTGGAGGGGATGACGGCCCGCGTCACGGAAACTCCCCTTGTGATTCACAAGGTGATCGTGCAGCGCAGCGCGTCCGGTCATAACCACCGCAAACACTGTTCCATAGGCGACGGCCGGGCATTGGCGGTTGTGCCGAACACCGTCTTGAAGGCGATTTCCTGCGGTCAGATCGCCCCGATTTTTCGGGGATTGCCGAATGAAGCACCGCATTGCAAGCGAGTCCGGAACGTTGTCGATCGACGGCGGACGCGGTTTCGTCGTTCGCCACGCGCCGCAGAACGGGCGATGGGGTGGCGAACGCTGAGCGTTCAGCGTGAGGCCTGTCACAACATCGGTCACCTGCCACCGCAACCAAAAAAAGAGACCGGTGTGCGTGAAGCACACCGGTCCCGGCGAACAATTGCCATCACCGCACCCTGCCTCTGCGGGCGTCCCGCGGGGCGTTCACAGCGGCGAGCCGTGATGCGGAATTCTGCTCAATCCCTGTTGCGACGACTGCTCCGATCTGAGCCACCTGACGAAGGGGCTCCGCCGCTCTCAGCACCGCGACTGGACGGCGGAGGAGAAGGCGACCGCTCAGCACGTGGAGGAGGCGACTCCCGCCGTGGAGCCTGCGGCGGTGGGCTCTGTTGCCGTGGGGCTTGCGGCGGGGGTGATTCCCGTCGCGGAGCCTGTGGTGGCGGAGCTTCA
>JBGSIP010000030.1:0-4509 GCA_041742495.1 Planctomycetaceae bacterium | reverse complement strand
GTCGCGCCGCGGTGCGCAGGTTGGTCTGCACCAGTTGGGCGATTGCCGCTTCGGTCGCTATCTGGTTGGCGCGGCCGGCGGGAGTCAGCGCAACACGTACGCCGCCGCGGCCAATCGCCAGACCTGTGAGGCGTTGCACGGCCTCAGCCCCGGAGACTTTTTGCTCGGTGATACGCTCCACCGCACCTGCCGGGGACATCGCGCGGGAGATGAGCGGGCTGACGCCACGGCGGACCCCTTCGGCATCGATGGTTCCTTCGAGCAGTTTTGCGAGTTGTTCCGCGCGTGGATCGCCGAAGTAGCTGCCATCCCAGGAGAGCAGAAATCGCTCTTCGACGGGGAAATGACTGCGATACCAGGCGAGTCGGCGAGCCTGTGGATCCCCTTCTGGGAGCCAGGTTTCCATGTTGTTGTTCATGGACAACTGGCGGATGGAGACACCGATGAGCGGGAGGGAGAAGACCAGCATCGCCACGACCCACAGGGCGTAGGGATTCCCCCAGCGATCACGCAGTTTGAAAAGGCTTGTCATCCGTGCGATTAACCTCGGGACATTCCCGCAGTGAAAGTGATTGAACCCGCCCGGGTCGGCCCAGCGGCCGGACAGGGCGGCAGGTCACCGGGAGACAAGCGGGTGTGGCAGCTCAGCGGAGCAAGGCAACTGGCGTTGTCTTGCTCCGCTGAGCCTGCCTAATGTAAACGGAAGGGACTGTGAAACTGAAGTGCGGAGTAGGCCAAGACTTGCAGACAGCGGGACGTCGTTCCGACGAGTTGTGTCGCGGTGAACGGGCGAATTGGGCAATTCGCACAGGCGGCGGCCAGGTGGTTGTGCTCAACGTGTTGGCCCAAAACCAGTTAGGATGCACATCGCATGCAGGTTACCGTCACGGCTGTGGGCCCCGACAATCGCGGTCTCGTCGATCCCATCGTGCATTACGTGGCGACCGCCGGGGCCAACATCCACGAAATCCAGATGTACGACCGGGACAGCGAGCACCTGTTTGCGATGCTGTTGCGGATGGAATGGCCGGCAGAAACGCAACCGGTGGCGGCGCTGCGTTCCGCTATGCAGGAGATTGGCCACGCCAAAGGGCTGACGATTCGGGTTTGGTCGCGGGATGAACATCCGCGTCCGCCGCGCCTCGCGCTGTGTACGACCTATCGTCCCGAACCGGCACTCGCCGTGCTGCGTGCGATTCGCGATGGGCGGCTGAAGGCCAGCCCGGCGGTGATCATTGGCAACCGGCCCGCGTGTCGCAGTCTGGCGGAGCAATTTGATGTGCCGTTTGAAAACATCGGTGATGGACGTGGCGAGCCGGACAACACCCGGTTCGTCGCACTGTTCGACCAGTACGCCGCGGACTACATCGTACTGGCACGCTATATGCGCATTCTCCCGCCACGCGCCTGCTGGGAATATGCCGGGGGCCGGATCATCAATCTGCACCATGGACTGTTGCCGTCGTTTCCCGGTTTTCGGCCTTATCACGATGCCTTCAGTCATCACATGCTGACGTTTGGCGCAACCGTGCACTTTATTGTGCCGGAACTGGATGCCGGCAATCAGATCATTCACCAGTCGACGTTCACGGTCTCACCGGGGACACCGCTGGAGCATATTCTGCAGCAGGGCGAGACGGACAATGAACCCAACTGCCTGGTCGAAGGGGTCCGCCGCGTGATCGATCGCGAGGTGGAATTGCACTTTCACCGGGTCGTGAGGGTGCCCGGGTAGGACCGCGCAAGAACGCCATGTTGCTGGGATGAGCATGCGGTGAGGCTCGTGGTGCGGTCGCACACCGCCGCCTAACTGCGGCGGATGAACTCGGCTGCGTAACTGCGGACCCGCTGGCCCCCCAGGACGTGAAAGACGCGCAGCATCTCGATCCGTTCCTGTCCAAAGCGACTGAGGGGCACGTGGAGCAGTTTGCGACCAAATCGCCGGGCCAGACGACGGAAGCCAAGGCCAGGAGCAAGGTGGCTGAGCACGACGATATGCCGATGGCGGCTGTGCTGACAGGCGGCGGCGAGCAGACGTTCTTCCAGCGTGTCGGCAAAATCAAAACGGCGATCACGGAAGACATCGGGGATGGGGCGTGCCGGAAACAGGAACATGGCGCCACCATAGCGTGCGCGGGCAATCCCGGGGCCGATCATGTCGTCCATGAAATCGGTCGAGAAGAACGAGAGTGTCGACTCGTCATGCGATTCGGCATGCCAGGTGATGCGGTAGGGATACTCCCGCGGGTCGGCCGGGGAATCGAAGAGCATCAGGACACAATCGACATTCCCTTTGGCGGGGGGCTGCACCTTGACGTAGAGATCACCGGTGTGCCAGTTGCGCAAGGTCTCGCGAATGTCGAGCCCGTCTTTCATGCTGGCAGAGAACTTCTCCGTCCGCGCGAGATCCTGGCCCAGCATCCCCAGCGCCACATCCTTGACATGCGTGCGGAAGCGCTCGATGGAGAGATCTTCGGGGGGCCAACTGCACACACCAAACGGATTGAAACGGGTCTTCCAGGCGTCTTTTTGGGTCCGTTCGGGGCGGCGGACCACTTCGAGATTGCGCCACTGCATCGGGCGACCGGCCAGACGGTTTTTCGCCACCACAATGTCGCCGTCAGGAAGTGCGCACTTGCCGATGCCCATTTCCACAGCCGGACCGGGCGCGGGAGTGACCGGGTAGCGCGCGATGACGTCCAGCAGCGAGAGCACAAAATTATCGCCAAAGATCTGCTTGGCCGCGATTGCCAGGGAATACATGTCGGGCGTCAGCCGACGTTCGACCAGCGCGAGATTGCGGACGTAACGGAAGTAGGTTGAGAGCAAATGCGGCGTGATTCGTCGGGCGAATTCCCCCTGTTCCGCGCGGTAGTGGTCGCGCGTTTCGAGGAGCAGTTGCTTGAGGCCTTCGACCGACAGATGCGAATCATCGTCGGCGGTCTGTCGGGCGGCTTCGTACAGCCAGGCGATGAAGGGGATCTCGTCGCACGCAAACGACAGAGTGCGATGCGCCACGGGGAACGCCTGGGCCGGCTCGACCAGATCGTGTTCGGGAATGAACCCGGCGAACGTCTGTGGGTCGGCATGTTCCGTCCCGTCCCAGCCGGCAGCGCCGGTTGAGTTGCCGTCGCCGGGCAGGTTGCTGTCGGGGGGGAGGTAGGCGGCGCGAATCCAGGGCCATTCGCGAAACCCGCACAGGGCGACGATCTGGCGGTAGCGGGATTCGAGCTGGCGCAATTGATCGCCCATGTACCGGCAGCGTTGGGCGAGCTGGCCGGTGGGCGGGGGGAGAACCGGGAGGACACCGGCCGCGAAGCGTTCGAGCGGGAGTTGCGACAGCGCGTAGGGATCGGGCGTGTGCTGAAACTGGACTTCAAACTCGGCCGTTTCCAGATCAATGTAGGCGCGGGGAATCCGTTTCTGGAGTGCCATGCGAATGGCGGAGATCACGGGCTGACAGGGTTCAACAGGGACGTAGCTGACGGCCGGGCGCGTGGGCTGACCGGCGGCTTCGCTGGCCCAGTCGATGGGTTCGCGCTGGATGGCGACTGAAATTTCGGGCAACCGTTCGACGGCGGCTTCGACACTGTCGCGAAACGATTCCGGCAGACAGACTGCCAGACAGTCGCAACGGCCCGACAGCAGGACGTTGCGAACCGCAAGCATGGCGTCCCCGCTGCCATGAATCACGGGGACCAGGCGTGTGCGTGGCGAGAGCTGGAGGACGCCGGAGGTCTTCACGCGTCGTCGTCCTCGTCTTCGAGGTCTTCATCGGGATGCATTTCGCTGCCCGCATTGAAGAAGAAGTCGGCGAGCCCCATCGGCAGTGCATCTCCGCCGAGCGATTGTTTTTTGCGAGCGGCCAGTTGATCGAGATCGAGCGCGTCGTCACCCAGGCAGGCCAGCAGCGATTCGCGCCAGGCGGCGTCTCGGCTCATGGGATGGGTGGTTTCACTGGCGAGGCGCTTGAGTGCATAGCGCAGCACATTGATCCCATCGCGCGCGGAAAAATCGAGCTTCAATCCGTGCGACTGCTGCAGAAACTCCACGGTGAGGTTCAAGAGGTCGTCATCGGCAAACGGGAGGTGATAGCGCAGGATCGACAGCTCGTCCTGACGGTTGGGGTGACCAATGGCGAGGGTCGGTTGCAACCGGCTGAGGATGTAGTCGGGGACTTCGAATGTGGATTCATCCTCGTTCATCGTGACGGCGCAGCGGAAGTCGGCGTGGGCATGAATGGTGATGCCGGCGACAATCGATTCGACATAGCGGCGCTGATCGAGGAGCGGGGCGAGCGAGGCCCACGACTTCTCATTCATGCGGTTGCCTTCATCGAGCACGCAGACGGCACCGGTGATCATGGCAGTGACCAGCGGAGAGGCGTGGTACTTGATGCGTCCCTCTTCCCCCAGCACGGGCGTGACGAGCAGGTCTTCGGGACGCGTGTCGGCGGTGCACTGATAGATATAGACAGGCTGCCGGCGGCGGTGCGCGGCCGCGATGGCG
>JBGSIP010000029.1:0-2109 GCA_041742495.1 Planctomycetaceae bacterium | reverse complement strand
CCCGACTCCCCTCGATCACCGTCACATCACCCGTGGAATTCTCCAGCGTCGTCTCAAAGGCGAGCAACGCACCGCCGGAAGCCAGCCGCTGCCAGCCACGAGTTCGCTGACTCTGCCCCGCACCGTCGGCGGTTGAAAGCTCGACGCGATGCCACACGCGGATGTGCCCGGCGGTCGAATTCAACCACGGCTCAAAGCGAGTCTGCGTGACACCGACAATCTGCGCCCCGGCTTGCAGGAATTCCCAGTGGGTCTCGACTGGCGAGACACTCTTGGAGACGGCGCTGTTCAGGTTGGCAACGCGAGCGGAATCGCCGCGGGGCCGAATCACCGGCAACGACTGGGCAATCACCGGCTGCGACAGGCCAGCCAGCAGCACGCACATCCAGGCGGATGTCAAACGGCAACGAAATCGGGCGTACATGGAACTCCCCTGGAGGAAGCGCAGCCCACGGCCGCGCGAGTGCCAGTGATCACGGCGCGGACTGTAGCGATCACGCTCAATCGCGGGAATGCGAACCCAGACGACACCGGCGATGTGTCACGACAGTCGACACAGACCGCACAACCGTCACACGCAGCAGACTTTGGCTGGATTTGCTGTGCTCTGCGAACTTCGTCTACGGAAGCGCACGCGCCTCGATCACACGATTTTGACCGACTTCGACAGAAGCCCCCGGGGTGGGTCCGGTTCTCGTGCTAGGGTTGCGGCAGAGCGAGGAGGCTCAGGCGACACATCCGCACGGCAGGCGGGTCACGTTTTCCGACATCGGCTGCGACATGGGTTGTGTTCGCGCGTCCGGTGTGTCCGCTGACGACCATCCGAGGATCCCATGAGTTTTCTCAAACGGCTGATGAAAGGCGACGCCCGGGGGGCCAGCGCACAATCTCGGCGCAGCAGTTTCGACAACCTGTCGGACGACCAGATTGAAGGCCATCTCCGCATCGCCCGCTACGGCAGCTTCATGCTGACCGAAGCCGTACGCCCATCGTACAACCTGGATGTCGTGCCCAGTGCCGGCTATCGCCAGGACCAATACCGCGACAAAGAGACGGGGGGGTCTATTCCCGTCACGATCGTCTCGCAGACCAAGCATCTGCTGATGGATCTGTTCATCGATCTGCTCGAGCCGCTGGGTGACGAGGTCGATGTCGTGCTGGAGACCAGCCACGGCAAACTGCAATGTGGACGCGATGACCTGTATCGCGAAAGCATCGATCTCCCGATCCTCAAAAGCACGCTGTACGACTTTGAAGATCTGCTGATCAACGACGGTTGCACGGGGCTGGCCGTACTCAATCCGCGCCTCCCGCTCGAGGTACAGTTCGACGAACACAAGCTGATTCTCCTGTATGGACAGGACAATCGCGTGTTTGAAGACGTGCTGGAAAAATACAGCCTCGACGCGCGGCCGGAGATGCGATTCATCACCGAGGCCGAGCACGTGCATTCCACCGGCGATGATTACTGGGACCAGTTCTGCCAGTTGAAGTATCGCCTCGGCATCGACGACTGATTCACCGGATGCTGCCTCACTTTGGCGGTGCCCGCGGAAGAAGCAAATTGGGTTGGCCTCTCTGGCGGCCGGTGCGAACGGCCCGGCGAGGTCGATTTGCGATGATCACCAGTTGAGAGACTGCGGCGAGCGTTCGTGGACGGACGCCCGCCGACTTGCTTTGTGCCAGTCTGACTTCCTGAGGACAGGAGTCGGGCCGGTACCGATGTTCGGATGACCTTTTCCCCTCAGGGTCGACGATGAAACTCAAGACGCTGGCTCTCTTTGGAGCGACGGTGGGTGGCGGCTGGCTGGCCGCGACTCAGCCGGCCGCTTGGTCGCAACTTTCCGCGTGGACCGGACAGGTGTTGCCTGCGGCGGCTCCCGCCGTGGCCGATCCTGGTTCGGCACCGGCGTTCAACTCGGCACTGGGATTGCCCGGTCCTGCCGGTGTGGACCCGCAGTTGCACGACCTGATGGCGTCGTTGCCAGAGTCGTTCCGCGAAATCGCTTCGGAAGTGGTCGCCAGCGATCCGCGTTTTCAGCAATTGAACTCCGGGCTCCCCGCGATCAGCGCACCGCGACAGCTCGCGGCCGTTCCGATTCAGCCCAT
>JBGSIP010000028.1:0-3656 GCA_041742495.1 Planctomycetaceae bacterium | reverse complement strand
GCTACCACTCCCCCTTGGCAGCCCGCGAGTTCATTGAGGCCCGGCTGTCCGAACTGCACGAGCCAGCCCTCCTCCCCGGCGTCCCCGAGGCGACCGCGTTTCTCGCCGCCGCCATCCAGGCAGGTCGGCGAATCACCATCTACGGCGACTATGACGTCGACGGCGTCTGCGCCACGTCCCTGCTGTGGCATTGTCTGCGGCGACTGAATGCGCAGGTAGATTACTACATCCCCTGCCGGCTGGAGGAGGGTTATGGCCTGAACGCCGACGCGCTGCGGCAACTGCACGAGGAAGATCCCAAGCGCGTGGTGGTCACTGTCGACTGCGGCATCACCAGCATCGCCGAAGCCGAAGTGGCCCGGTCGATCGGGCTGGACCTGATCATCACCGACCATCACACACTCACCAGCGAACTCCCCGCCGCGGTCGCCCTGATTCACCCCCGACTGCCCGGCAGCAGTTATCCATTTGGCGATCTCTGCGGCGCGGGTGTGGCGCTCAAGCTCGCGTGGTCGCTGGCGCAGCATTTTGGCAGCGAGCAAAAAGCATCGCCTCAACTGCGCGAGTTTCTCAAGCACGCGGTCTCACTCGCCGCGATGGCCACCATTGCCGATGTGGTGCCGCTGCGGGGCGAAAACCGGGCCCTGGTCCGGTTTGGACTGGCGGGCCTGCCCGCAGTCCCGTTCGCCGGCCTGAAAGCACTCTTCAAAGTGGCAGGGCTGGACCAGCAAACGCGATTCTCCACCGAAGATATTGGGTTCTCGGTCGCTCCCCGCATCAACGCGGCGGGCCGACTGGGACAGGCACGTCTGGCTGTGGAACTGCTCACGACCGAAGATCCGGACCGCGCGTTGCAATTGGCCAGTTACCTCGACCAGTTGAACAAGCAGCGGCAGACTGTGGAGCGCCGCATCTTCAAGGAAGCCCGCGAGGTGGTCGACACCCATCCGGTGATGCAGGACGCTCCCGCGTTGGTACTCGCCAATCCGGACTGGCATCCCGGGGTGATTGGAATTGTGGCGTCGCGGTTGGCCGAACACTTTGCACGTCCCACACTGCTGCTGTCGTATCACGGCGGCCGCAACATCGGCCAAGGCTCCGGCCGCACTCATCACGGCATCAATCTGTTTGCCTGTGTGGAGCAATGCCAGCATCTGCTGGCCGGCTTTGGCGGACATGCCGCCGCAGTCGGCCTGCGGGTGCCACAGGTCAATGTGGAGGCACTGCGGGAGGCCTTCTGTGCCTGTGTGGCCACCGCCCGTCCGCCAGAGACCGTGGCCACGCCACTCACCATCGACGCCGAAGTCTGCCTGGACGACATCTCCCGCAAGGCCGTCGTGGAGATCGACCGACTCGGCCCCTTCGGAGCGGAAAACCCCCGCCCCGTTTTTCTGGCTACCAACGTCAAGCTGGCCGAGCCCCCCCGCACGATGGGCGAAGGGGATCGGCACTTGAGCCTGCGTCTGGCCACCGCTGGGGGCACTCTCCGTGCGATTGCCTTTGGCAAGGGGGAATGGGCCACACAGATCGCCAGCGCCGGCTCAGCGATTTCGCTTTGTTTTGCGCCCACTATCAATCGCTTCAAAGGGCGCGAGTCGGTGGAACTGACTCTGCTCGACTGGCAACCCGCGGGCGCGGCCCTCGCCCGCGTCTGACTGGGTCCGCCGTGACGGTGTCAGGTGAACAGGACGACGAGCGATTTTTTGGCCGGCTGTCGAGCCAGCATTTTCGCTTGCCCAGTCGCCATGAGGACTGCTCTGCGCTTATTCGCTATAGAGCTTCGCCACGAACAAGGTTACCAGCGTGACCAACACCACCGTGACGACGATGATGCCCACCACCAGCAGCATCCGCTCGAAGCTCAGCCCTCGAAACAGCGATTGCTCGACAACCGGAATAGCCTCTTCGGTGGGTGGTGGTTCTGAAACTTCTGCGAATCGCTGTGCCGCACATTCGGCCAGCACCTCGTCAACGAGGTCGGTCAGCGGTACCACTGTCTCTTGCCGATGTCGCAACTGCCGGGCGTCAGAAAGAATTTCACGCGCGATATAGCGGGGATCCAACATCCCCTCCCCTGCACGCTCCAGCGACAGTGGCGCGGGTGTCGGAGGATTGTAGGCAACGTATTGAATGCGGACTGGTCCCTCCGGCGTGGGCTGACCACGCTCTGCCGGCACTCCCGGCCGTGGAGCAGGGCTGGGAGAAACCGTACGGGTATCTTCAAGACCGGCATTTGTCGATCGCGAAGCCGTCGATCCCGAATCGGGCACGGCGCGCGGCACGGCCCGCTGCGGATCGCCGCCAGCGATGATCTCGTGAAAACTGGCCGCGGGAATCACTCCCGCCGGACGGCTCGATATCCTGACGGCCACCCGGATCTGACCCAGCCGCAGTTCGTCGCCGTCAAACAAGGGGGAGGTTTCCACTCGCGCGCCGTTGACCAGCGTCCCCCAGCGACTGCCGAGATCTCGCACGAAGACTTCCGAGGCCGAGACGACAATCGCACAATGCACGCGCGACACAGTCGTCTCCGGAATGGCGATGTCGACCCCCTTGGCGAACCGACCCATGACATAGGGCCCGCTCACCAGTTCATACGCAATCTCTTCTGTCCCCACGATCAGCCGCACACGGCTCGCGGCCGGAGAGCGGACAGGCGGAGACGAAACACCGCCGTGTGGATCGCGCAGATTTCCAGTCATGGGCCAACGGGCCTCCACTGCATTCGGATGCCGCATGCTGCGACGGCTACGCATTGACACGCGGCCGGCCCAAGCGGACACTGGACGCTCGTCAATTGCACCCGCAATCTATCGCAGCATTTGTCTGCAGTGCAAACCCGTTAGAGAATCTTCATCAAAGCCGGCTGAACCGTGCACGAGTCAGCACAGAGGAAAGCGTACCAGCGCAACGTGCAACGGGAGGCCGTCGCTGCAGGAGTCCCACCAACTCCCCTGCCGCCGCCTTTCACGCCACGATACCAATGCGGGCCAGCCAGTCGTTCGTACTGACCACCTCGCTGAGGAACATCTGCTGGGCCACGAGCGTCGAGTTTTGCAGCTCCTGCGCGGTCGCCCGGCCCGCCTGATTCTCCACATCGAGTGTTCCTGTCGCGTCCTGCAGGAACTCCACCTGATAGCCCCGATGACAGGCCTGCCGGGCCGTCGTATCGCAGCACATGTGAGTCATGTAGCCGCTGATGGTCACCGTTTGTGCCTGGACCGACTGCAGCCATTCATTCAGCGTTGTCCCGGTGAACGAACCCGGCAACTGCTTGTCAATCAGCGCCTGGCGCGGCCGCCGGGCCACCTCGGGATGCAATTCCCATAGGGGGGAGTGCAGACGGAACAGGGGGGAATCCGCAGCGGGTTGATGATGGCGAATGATGGCCGTCGGCACGTTCGCCGCCGCAGCAGCATCCATCACGCGCAGAATCTGCTCCAGATGCCCCGCCGGATACGAGATCGGCAGCGCCCCAGAGAAGTACTCATTTTGCACATCAATGACCAGAAGCGCTCGCGACATGCCCGTCACCTTGATTGATTCACGATCAACGTGTCCATCCCGTTCTCATGCATCTCCGTGACTCTGTGCCTCCGTGAGATCATCTGTCGGGAAGCAAACGGCTAGGTGTACCGCCATGTTCGTTGCTTGTT
>JBGSIP010000027.1:0-8307 GCA_041742495.1 Planctomycetaceae bacterium | reverse complement strand
GTGGCCGTCAGTTGCACCACAAACGTCGTTTGTCCGCCTACCGCCACAGTGGCCGCGGGCTGCGTCACCACCGTGAAGCCTGCGGGCACCGTTACCGTCCCTACGCTCAACGGGCCGGTGCCGATATTGCGGATGGTGAATGTCCTTGTCAGCGGTGAACCGACCGTGGTCGAACCAATGTTCAGCGTCCCGCCGTCATTGACAATCGTCCCGCCGTCCAGCACCTCAACTTCTGGCATGGCCGCAAACGTTTGATTGAAAGTGACAGTATAAGTCCCGCTGGTTCCACCATCCTCGTCAAACAGTCTTAGACGGTACGTTCCCGCAGTGGCCAAACCGCTGAGACGAACCGTGTGGTCTGTGAGTCCTATGGCGTTTGATTCAAGCAGTGACCCATCCGGAGCCAATAGTTCGAATCCCAGGTCAACTCCTCCATCGGTGTCTTGCAAACGGATTTCGACCGAGTCACCAACGCCTGCGACGAACGAAAAGACATCGATGTCCGCGAAGTCGATCGTCCCCGAGCGGCTCGAGCCGTTTATCAACGCACCTTCCGCGGCCGGCAGACGTTCCGGGCCGGACGTGCCATCAAAGGTCAGGCTGTACGTGCCGCTCGATTCTCCTGCCTTGTCAAACAGCCTCAGTCGGTACTCTCCCGTCAATGCCAGGTTGGAGAAACGTGATAACTGTGAACCAGTTCCCACAAAGTTCGAGTCCAAGATCGAGCCATCCGGCGCGATCACCTGGAATGCCAGATCAGGCTCGGCAGACGTATCCATCAGGGAGATCGCAAACGATTCTCCCGCATTGGCGTGAAACACAAAGGCATCGATATCAGCAATGTCGATCGTTCCCGAACGAGTCTCGCCCCGGAAAAGTACCCCCTCGTCGGGCGGGAGTTGCTCGGGTTCCGACGTTCTATCAAATGTGAAGGTGTAGTCGTTGCTACGACCAATAACCTCTGGATCATATTCTCCAAACAAACGAAGCCGATACTCGCCAGCCAGATTCAGATCACTCAGATTCACGACGTGTGAATCGCGTCCAATGACCCGCCGGGCAATGGCAAAACCGTTGGGCGCAATGACCTCATACGCCAGTGACGCATCTTCGTTTTCATCGTGCATCGTGATGAGCACCGAGTCGCCAACGTCAGCACTGAATACAAACGTGTCGATATCGGCTGGATCGAGCTCTCCAATTCGAGTCTCGCCATTGATCAACAGGCCTTCGTCATTCTCATAGTTGGCTGGACCGGAGGTGCTGTCGTACGTCAATCGAAAGCCGCCAGCGAACGAGTTGAATTCAAGCCGGTATACGCCCGGTACTGTCACCTCTGAGATTCCGACTGTGTTTTGAGGGCCAAACACACGGGCGACGACGGTTCCGTTCGGAGAAATCAAGACGGCATTTTCGAAGCCGGAGTTCAGTTCACTCTCAATCGACAGCAGAAATGAGTCGCCGACATCGGCCTCGAAGTGAAAATCACTTCCTTGGCTGCCGGCAAAACCGCTGATCGTTTCGCCCCGGATCAACTGGGTTCCTGCCAGAAGAAGTCGCTGCTCGACTCGTTCCACATGCGGGGTGAGTCGTCGGGCAGATCGACTTCGACGCGATGGTTCCGCGTAAACCCTCACCGCTGCGCCCGACAGACGGTTCAGAAAGCGAATCCAATTCTTGAAGACCATGACCCGCCCTTCAGAGTTGTTGCGAGTTTCATTGAGGACACCGCGTACTCAGGGTTTCATCCCCACGATGTTGTTTTGACCAACGTTGGCACAACCCATGTCGATCGCATCACCCTCCCGACTGCCAAACGAGCGACAACAAGTGGCCCATGAGAGCGCACGCAAATGAACTGTGCCCGTGGCGACTCCGTTTGAGTGGAAGTACTGCCGACGACGTTATGGCACCGACGCCGCGTGTCAAATTGGGCGTGTGAATTTTTCGTTCTGCATCGCGGGCAACTCGAACGCGGGCACGCGATGTCCGAACCTGCCCGCACGGCGATGTTTCCTTGCGATATGCACTAACTGTTGGCAGTGCCGAGCTTGCGCAACGGTGGCACAAGTATCCCAGTAGCTTCGCAGAGACTTGCCGAGAGTCGTGTGACGTGGTCCAGGAGGGACGATGCTGCCAAACGTGCTCAAGGCAGCTTGCCACGCGATGCCGCTTTCAGGCGCTGCCCTTCGCAGGGCTGGTGACTCGCAGCATTCTCGATCCGGCTCGACGCCTGCCTGGTGAAATGACTGCGAGCACGCAGCAAGCAGGCACATGCCTTCCAGGTGGCTTGTGCCCGATCACTTTGCGACGCATCACCGCGGGTCTGGAGGGTCGAGCCAGAGGTGTCGGGCGGTGAGGACGGTGGGGTGCACTTCGACGATGGCAATGGATTTGCGGCTGACTCGATAAAGCGCGCCAGGATTCAAGACCAGTGTGTTGCGCACCTGGTGTTGTTCGGCGTGATGGGTGTGGCCGTAGCAAACGAGTGCGTAGCGGTCGGCTTCGCAGGTTGCCGCGAAGCGGGACTGTTCATGGCTGTGCAAGAGAGCCAGGCGTCTTTGGCCGGGGAGTTCCAGGTCGGCAAATAGCCCATGCCAGTGGAGCGTGGGGTGCTCTGTGGCAAAGTTGGCCAGCAGGGGCGCATCACCATCGCAGTTACCCTGCACCCAGTGAGATTCCCAGTCGGTGAACACCGACATGACTTCGGTGCTGCCGACGTCGCCACAGTGGAGCACGAGGTCGACGGATTCACGCCGCAACAGTTCGGCGGCCTGGATGGCGGCAGCCACCCGTCCGTGCGTATCGCTGAGAACACCAATCCGCACCGCAATTGCCCCTTCAATTTCCGGAGAGTGACTCCGGCGATTCCTCGCTACCTTGCCAGCAACTGGTGGCAGTCCGCGCCTTGTTGCATCCCCCACCCGGGAGTTATGAGCCGCGGCAGTGGGGTAGCAGTCTCCAGATCGCTATTTGTCAGGCATAGTTGGGGTCACGTTAGCTTGGCGTCAGGCACAGCCTGACCTGCTGGTCTGTCCATCGCCAAATGTCAGCCATCGTAGATCGCAGGGTGCCACGGCTGGCTCGTCCAGCCGTGAGGGGATTTGTCGGTCAGGCTGGGGTTGGTTGTTGGGACGAGCAGGTGCGAATTGTGACGAACCGGGCGAAAAAGTTCATCCCGCAGCGGATTGCGTGTCCGGCGGGAGGGGCGGGTCTCGCTGGAGGATACGGACGCCTCCCCTGCGCGTCTGTTGGCGGGCGCATTGCAGACGTCTCCCTGGCCGGCTGGGCCTGCGGGGTGGGGTCCTCTGGTAACAATCGCGCCTGCGACAGCCATCCCCGTCTGGACGAATTCTGGCATCTCCTGAAATCATGCAGGTTGACTGCAGTTCCCTCTTTGCTGACCCGATGACCCCCAGTGCGTCGCCGCGACGCCCCGTTTTGGCCTGACAGGCAGGAGTCCGCCATGGAATCACCTTTGACACCGGCCCTCTGCACGGCTGCAATCGCAGCTGGACGGGGCCGAAACGCCTCGGCGTGGTTCTCAATTTCGGCTGTGACCGGTAGCATCGCCAATTCACCCGACCGCATCACCCCCAGCCGAGGAGCGTCCGAGATGTTTGTCGCGACCCCACTGGGACCGGTGCGGATTGCGCAGGTAGGGGTCTCAGCCGAGCCCGAAATTCGGGCCCTGCGGCGGGCTGTGTGGGTGCGTGAGGGGCTGGATCGGGAAATTGTCGACGCTTTTGCCTGGTGGGATGCGGCGGACGAGGCGGCACAGCATTGGGTGGCAGAGGGGCCGACCGGGCAGATTCTGGCTGCGGCGCGCGTCAGTCTGCACCACGATTTCGCCACCATTCCCTATGCGACCGCGTTTCCGCTGGGCGTGCAGGATCGCGTTGGTCCGGGGCCGTGGATGTCGTGGAACCGACTGGTCGTAGATCCCTCGGTGCGGGGCTGCGGCATTGCGAAGGCGCTGGACGAAAGCCGGCTGACGTTTGCGGGGCAGACGCCCGCCCGTGCCGTGCTGTCCGTCACCAGCGGTCGGCGACTACTGGCCCTCGAGTCGCAGGGTTTCCGCGATCTGGGCCCCACGCATCAGGTGCCGGGGTTGTTGCGTTTGCTGCCGGAATCGCGCGTGATGTGTCGATCGATGTGAGCGACCGACGGATTCGTCCGGGACGCAAGCACACCTGAGCCGTCAGAAGCCAAAGGTGGGTGGCATGAATCAGTCGCTGCGGCGCCGTCTCCGACAGAGTGTGCTGTCCTTTCGCGGCTACAACGTGACCAATCATGGCCGCACATTGGCGCTGTTGGATTCGGCGGAGCACGGTCCCGTGGTTCGCCGGTGGCTGGAGCAGGGGTCGACGATTGCGACCAACCAACTGGGTCGCCCCGTCGATCTGGTGGCAATCACCCGCTCCCAGCGGCTGAGCACGCTGGAGAACTATCCCGAAGATCTCGCTCTGATCATCGTGGTGGAACTGGCGCACCTGGAGTTGCTGGAGCGGGCACTGGACTGCAATGTGCGTGATTTTGGCTGCCTGATGGGCTATAGCCTGGGCGAGATTGCAGCGGTGGTGGCGGCGGGCGTGTATCCGTTGGCCGGTGCCTTGGGGCCGCTGTTGCAGTTGTCAACCGAAGCGGCGCGGCTGGCAGAGTCCGCCACGATGGGGGTGCTGTTTTCGCGCGAGCACCAGTTGAACTGCCATTTGATTGATCGGCTGTGCCAGGAGATCTCGGCGCTGGGGGCTGGTACCCTCGCGATTTCGACGTATCTGTCGCCCAATACCCTGTTGTTGCTGGGGCAGCACGACACGCTGGACCGCTTTAAGGAGCGGATGCCGAAAGAGCTGCCGCGGGGCTTGCAATTGCGGAAGAACCCCAGTCGCTGGCCCCCGCTGCACACACCGATTGTGCGACAGGTGAATCTGTCGGACCGGTCGGCCGTGGCGATGGCGACCACGCCGGGGGGTTTTACGGCCCCGAGTGTCCCCATCTTGTCGTGTGTGACTGGGGAGTTCAGCTATACGGACATCAACAGCCGCAGCCTGCTGACGCGTTGGATCACCGAGCCGCAGCAGTTGTGGAAGGCGCTGCACACCCTGCTCGACGGGGATTATGAAGTGCTGTATCACGTCGGTCCGGAGGCCAACATTGTGCCAGCCACGCTGGGGCGATTGCAGCAGAATGTGCTGGCCCAGATGAATCGCAAGTCGCTCAGCGGTATGGGTTTGCGGGCGGCCTCGTATCTGGGTTTCCGGCAGCGCTGGCTGCGTCATCTGATGACCGAACACCCGGGGGTCTTGCGGGCTCCGTTTGTGGAGCAGATTCCCGTGGAAGACTGGCTGCTGGGGACGGCACCTGCCACTGGCGTGCCGACGGCCCCCCCGCCAGCCTCGGAGCCGACTGCGTAAGCACTGGCGTGAGAACAGTTTGCAACTTGCGACGTCGAGCCTGTCGGGCGGCACTTCGTCTTCCCGCCGGATGGATGTGAGGGGTAGACTCCCGCACCTTTCCCCCGTCTGTTCTGACTGTCGCTCCGCCGCGGCGGGTCACCTGCAACTGCGCTGGCTGCTCCTGTGCGCTCACTGGCTGCGTGATTGCGCGGCGAGTGCCGTTGCCTGTCTGGTGTTGTCGTTCGCCTGGGCATGTTCGCATGACCTCATCACTGCCATCCTGCTGCCGCTGCCGGCCTGTGGCGTTTCCAACGCGCAGACTGCTGGTTGTGGTGGCGTTGTTGGTGGCGTGTGGTTGCGAGACGGGCTCGTTTCGGAAATGGAAACTGGCCTCGGCCTCGCGACGCATGCAGGAACAGTCGGATCAGATTCTGGAAGATGGCGATCTGCACACGGCCGAGCAGTTACTCGATCGGGCCATCACGTATTCTCCGGAAGATCCTGAGGCGTATTGGCGACGCGCGTCGCTGTTGTCGAAAAAGGGTGACTGCGACGATGCGCTGGCGGCGCTGGGGGTCTGTTTGAAACTGAATCCGGATGACCCGCGCACGTACCGGGAAGCAGCGGCGTTGTACCTGGAGCGGAACGAACTGCGGCGGGCCCGGCAGATCGTGGATGCCGGACTGCGAGTCGCGCCGTCGGATATTGATTTGTTGTGGCTCTCCAGCGAAACGGCCCGGCTCTCCGGAGATCAGGCAGGTGCAACCGCGGCGTTGCTGGAGGCCACGCGGGTCGATCCAGATAATCTCTCGCTCACGCTGCTATTGGCGCGACAATATCGCGACAATGGTCAACTGGAGCGCGCTGGACCACTGTTGCGGCATGCGCTGCGCGATCTTCCCGCCCGCGGCATGGATCGGGTCAAGGTGCTGGTGGCGCTGGCGGATGTGTACGAACGCGAAGAACGCTATGCCGATGGAGCGACGGCACTGGCGCAGGCGATTGAACTGGAAGAGCAGGCCGGGGCGGTGTCGCCGGGCATGTTGACCAAGCTGGCGGCGTTGCAGAACCGGGCGGGGTTGTCGGAACGAGCGGCGACGACGCTGGCTCAGGCGATGGACAATTCCCGGCAGGGGCAGACGACGGGCGTACCGGTACAAACGGCGTCCCGGCCGCGCGAGATCCCCCCGGAGAACACGAAACTGCCCGGGCCGCACTGACCGAGGGGCCGGCAATTTGGCGATCCCGGTTGCCAGCGACGGAGATGATGACAAACCGCAATTGACGCCCTGGTGGCCGGTGACCTACAGCAGTCCGGAGTGGTCGCCTGGGCTAAGATTCTGCACCACACGATTTCTCGGGCTGCCTGCCTCAACGGGTGCTCGGACACCATGACGAAGGAACAACGCGAACCATCATGAGAATTTCCGCAGCATTCGTCCTGCTTGCGTGGCTGGTCATCGCGCATGGTCCCGCGACCGTCGACGGATCGGGACGAGGGCGACCCATCAATGGACCTGCCTGCTGGATCGATACAGGTCACTTTGGGGGTCTCCGCTGGCAGGTGAATCTGCGCACGGGGCAGGAACGTCTGCTCGATCCGCGTCGCGAAACCATTCTGATGGGGGCCGCGAGCGAAGTCCGTTCTCGACTGGACGAGTTGCGGACCGCAGGCCTGCCAGAGACTTCACCGGATACGGTGATTGTCATCCACGGACTGGGAGATTCGTCCTGGGTCACGCACAAGCTGCAGCAAACCTTGACCCGGGCCGACTGGACCGTGGTGCCATTTGACTACCCCAGCAAAGAGATTCCGCTCGCCACGGCGGCGGACTACCTGCAGCGGTTGATGGCGTCACTGCCGGCCGAATCGCGATTGCATCTGGTGGGGCACAGTCTGGGTGGTCTGGTGATTCGAGCCGCACTCAAGGACAGCACGGACCCGCGGGTGACGAGCGTGGTGATGGCGGGGACGCCGAATCAGGGGGCCGATGTGGCCCGGATGTTTGCAACCACGCCAGGATATGAACTCATGGTGGGTCCGGTTGGCCGCGAACTGGCGGCGGCGGGCGATGTGCTGGAACTGCGCTGGCCAGCCCCCAAGGTTCCCTGTTTGATTCTGGCGGGGGGCAAAGGGGATGGCGAAGGCTACAGCAGCTTGATCCCGGGAGATGATGATGGTCTGGTGTCGCTGGCCAGCACGCATCTCTCGGAGGGTGAGCAATTGACCGTTGTGCCGGTGACTCACACGCGGCTGGTCAGTGACCCGGTGCCGATGCGCGCGATCTGCAGTTTTCTGGACGCCCACCGGTGTGCCGGGGACGGAGACCGCGGAGCGGGGAACGCTGATCGCGACGCGGGACCTGCCGGTCTGGAACGTCCCACGAGCGTGCCTGTCCGTGAGTAAGCTGCTGCGTGGCGGAGCCGAGGAGTGACAGGCTTGCGGTTCGCAAGTTCCCGTCCAGCTTGGCGGAGAGTGCTGGCGCGGTACGCGTTATGGCGAGGAGTGGCGCTCGTTGGCCAGCCGGTGATGCACGATCGCCGCCAGGCCGGGTTTCACGACGCCCGCCGCTGATCGCAGTCCCGCAGCGGGAAAGCGATGGGGCTGGCCATCGTCGAAGTGCGAAACGAAGATCGCCACGACACCCTGCTTGGCCATCAGCAGGGGGACCACGACATTCAGGACGTCGCTTTGCGAGCCTTCGCTGCAGGGCTTGGCCCAACTGCCCGGGTCGACGCTGAAGCGCAGATCGGAGAGCGGATCTCGTTTTGAGGACGAGGGGACGACGAGCGTCACGTGCAGCGGGAGTCCTAGCAGGCTCCACATATCGACCAGGCGGGAGAGTTCCAGTTGATCGCGGGCACCGGCCGAGCCGGGTGAGATGCCGAAGCTGATTTCGAGATTGAT
>JBGSIP010000026.1:0-5268 GCA_041742495.1 Planctomycetaceae bacterium | reverse complement strand
CCAGCATGGCATCCGCGCCCGGCAGCTTGGTCGTCAATTGCTGCATCACTTCCGGAGGGACGGATGACTTGAGGAACGCCAATACCGACCCAGTGGCTTGACTGGTCTGCTGAGCGTCGATCCCGAATTCTTTGGCGGCGGTCTGGATGAAATCCTGCATGGCGATTTCCTGTCAGGTGTGATGGCTGCTCGGGGCGAAAGATAATCGTCGTCGTCGTTGCCTTCATCGTAACAGTGGACGAGATGGGATTGCGACTCTCGACCGGCAGCAGCGGCCGCTCACAAAATGGGGCCAACCACGGTGCACGTTGGTGCAAAGAAGGACCGACGCGTCTGAGCCGACGGCCGCAGAAGAACTCTTTCGGCGCATGCGTCGCCTCTGAATTGCTCCGGCCGCGAATGAGTCGTCGCACGCCGCTACCGAAATTCAGGGCGCGGATGCGGCTGTGTTCGCCTGGCGTGGCGGTGGTCAGCACCACGGCTGAAGGAGAACTGCGACGGCCAAAGCCACGACGGCGAGCGTCTATGACTGCGACAGACTGAGAACGGTTGCCTGCGATCAGTTCTTCGCACCGCCGAGAAAGCTGAACAGGCCGGGCTTCTTCTTCGGATTCTTCGCCGCTTCTGCGTCTTCGGTGGCTTCCTCAGATGTCTCGCAAATCGCGCCGACAAGCTGTTCGATGGCCTTGTAGATCTTTGAGCGCGGGGCTTCGATGATCAGCGGTGAACCGTTATTGCGCGACTCGACCATCGTCATGTAGTCGTTCGGCAACTGCCAGAAGACTTCGCGGCCGATCGTCTCCAGTGCCTTGTTCAGGCTGATCTGGGAATCGTCCCGGCCGACGCGATTGACGATGATCTTCGCTTTACCGGCGATCAGATCATTGTTGTCAAACACCTGCAGCAGGCGGACCAGGTTTCGCAAACAACCCAGATCGAGCTGGGTCACGACCAGCACGTCATCGGCGGCTTCCATCGCAGCGACGTCCAGAGGCGTGAACCCCTTGCTGGTGTCGATGACGATGTGCGAGAACGTCGCCTTGAGCAGGCTCAGCACACGCCGCAGTTCGTCGGCCGTGAAGGATGACAAATTGTCAATGCTGGCTGGCCGCGGGAGCAGAAACATGCCCGAAGCGTGCCGTGCGAGCGACCGCTTGAGCAGTGAGTAGTCCAGGCGCGTGATATTCGCCACGACGTCCTGCACTGTGTATTCCGAGATAATGTCCAGCCAGACGTCCG
Organism: Planctomycetaceae bacterium; assembly: GCA_041742495.1. Classification (GTDB taxonomy): domain Bacteria; phylum Planctomycetota; class Planctomycetia; order Planctomycetales; family Planctomycetaceae; genus JBGSIP01. The sequence goes on along the minus strand of JBGSIP010000026.1, from coordinate 4,029 downwards.
CATCACCGAGCGTGAGGTCGAGGTCGATCAGCGTGACCGATTTCTCGGGGTCTTTGGCGAGAATGCAGGCGACGTTGGTGGCCAGCGAGGTGCAGCCCACGCCGCCGGACACTCCAGTCACCGCAATCACCTGTGACGAGCGGACCTTGCCATCGGACTTGCCCTGTGGTGAGGACTGTTCAATGCGATGGAGGGACGCCAGCAGATCGTCGAGCTTGAGCGGCAGCGTGAGGAATTCGCGGGCTCCGTTCCGCATGGCTTGCAGAATCAGACTCCCTTCCTGATTCTTGCTGGCCGCCAAGAGGCTTACAGCGGGCACGTCTTGCGATAGTCGCGCCAAAACGGCCAGCGCCTTGTCCGGATCGGCATCGAGCGAAACGATGGCGATGTCCGGCTGGGACTGCAGCAGCACGTCGGAGAAGAACTCGTAGCGAGAACACTCCGCGTCCAACCACATCGTATCCATCCCGACGACGAGATCGCGCAGTTGAGCGCGGGTCAGGTCGTTGGGATCGACGATTGCAAGACGTGTGACTCGTTTCATAGCGACACTTGCTCTGCCAGAAAACACTGCGGCGCCGAAGGGCGACGTCCGGGGAGATCCCGGGCTGCTGAGTCAATCAGAGCTCCGATGCGGCGGCAGACTTGCTGCGCTGCTGTCGGTCAAACGTGAGCCCCTTGTACTTGAAAAGCATAGGTCTTGGTAAGGGCGAGTCGCCGCCGTTCACGGGGCAGCGGTCGAGGATTTCGCCGGGGAGATCCGTGGCTTCTGCCAACTTGCGAATGAGGTGAAACCCCTGCTGCGGGTACTGGCGGACGGGGCTTCGGGCACTGTACTGGTGTTTTCCGTCGCACCGGGAACGCTGGGGACAAAGGGGCCTGGCATGAATGGCAACTCGCCATGCACAGGTCCTTCGGGTTGGGGCGGCACGACAGCCGGGGCAGAGGTCATTGGCTCACTGACGGCCGGCAGATTCTGCGGAACTGTTTGACTATTCCCGCCGTACGAACCCCCCATCGCCGGGGCAATTGAGGTGCAGGAGTCGCCACATGCGCCGTAGCCGCCGCCATACCCATGCCCACCGCCGCCCGGGGGGCAGTTCCCGCCACCGGCGGCATATGGGACTTCCAGCAGACCGTCAAAGTAGAGTTCGTGATCGGTGGGAGTATCGGTCAGTCCACCCGGACCCACTCCGGGCAGGCAATGTGGATCTGCAGGAGCCACAAATTCCGGCGTCACCATAATGATCAGTTCCGTCTCCACTTCATCAAATTTCTTGCGGCTGAACGCCACGCCAATGCCGGGCAGCTCGCCCAGGAACGGAATCTTTTCGACTTGGGCCACCTGGCGATTCGAAATCAGTCCCCCCATCACGAGCGTCTGGCCAAACTCCATCTCAACCTGTGTGTTCATGCGGCGGGTGGTCAGACCGGGGATCGTCGTTCCGGAAACAGTGACCGACTTGCTGACGTCCAGTTCACTCACCTCTGGCGCCACCTCCAGTCGCACGCGTCCGCTCCCGAGCACAATGGGGACCGCTTCCAGACGCACGCCGTATTCGCGCCATTCCACTGACAGCGTCCCCAGGGACTGCGGAATCAGAATGGGGAATTCCCCACCGGACAGCAGTGTGGCCGGGCGGCCGCTGGTGGACGTGACGGTCGATTCCGCCTTGATCTTGAGCAGTCCTTCTTCGCGCAGGGCGAGCAGGAATGCCGAGAAGGCCGAATTGTCGCCGGCGAATCCCAGCACCATCGATGCCTTTTGGGTCGCACCGTTTAGCACCGTGGCTGACGGAGGACCGCCAAACGGCAATGAGAACGAACTGAGCGGAACGACGCCGCCGGGGCTGCTGCTGATTAATCCGTTCTCGCCCAGATAGTTGAAGTTCAAACCGAGCTGGCGGATTCGTGTGCGTTGCACCTCCATCACCTTCACCCGCATCTGCACCTGGTTGACGCCCCCCAGGCGCATGTGATTGAGCACCTTACCATCGAACTGGCTGGCGATGTCGTAGATCTCGTTGATGTGGTTGGGATCGTTGACCCAGCCCTTGAGCACCACACCATCGCCTACGCGCACCACATGCACTGCGGCTTCGGGAAACATGCGGTTGATCATGGTCTGGAGGTGACGGACATCCCCTTCCACGATGACATCAATCAGACGCGACACGCCGTCCTTGTCGAGCACAGTCAATGTGGTAATGCCGGGAGACTTGGCCTTCAGGCGAATCTGCTGTGGCGTGACGGGCTCGACATCGACGACGGTGTCGTCAAAGCCCCCCACGTATTCGATCCAGACGGGGAAGACGAGCACTTTGGTGCTGTTCTCCGTCACGGCGATCTCCACGCGCTGCTGGGTGATCGTCACCACTGGCTCACCCAGTTCATTGGGTTGCTGAGCGTGGACTGAGGCAGCCGACCAGAGGGTGGAGCTTGCCACCAGAGCGACGCCGACTCCGGCGATCAACGCGCGGGTCAAGCGTGAGAAGCGGGCCGTCGTTCGCATCCTTGCACCTTCGCCTCAAGAATGATTCTGCCGTGTCAGTCCGTGTCACGGCGACCGACGGCGGACCAGCCTGGTCCCTCGTCGATCTGTCTTCATCACCTGTGTCTATCGAAGCTGGGGGGCCCGAAATGCTGCTGCTGCTGTGTGATTGCGGCACATGGTGGCCGCTCTGACTCGATTCGCCCGTCTCCTCCCCGCGTGAGACCCGCGGGACGCCGTACCAACTCCCATTGCCAGTGAACGGGTTCAGGGAGCACGCTCCGATGGTCGAACCACCGGCGACTGCTCCCCGCTGAAAATCCCGTTGTCCGCTTCGTGCACTGTCAAACTTGGTGGCGGGGTCGCCCAAGGCGACCCGCCGCCAGTGTCTTACTAAGCCTGATCACCGCTGGGAGGCAGTACCGTCTGGAACAGCTTCTCCACCGGGTTCAGTTGGCCACGAGGGCGAGGCTGACGGGTCGGAGTGCTCTGCACCACGGGTTCTTCCAGTTCCAGTTGATGAACCTTCTTTTCCTTCGATCCAGAAATCGTCATCTTCCAAGTCGGTTTGGGCGCTGCCTCGACGGGCGGCGGCTCCGGCATCTTGAATCCTTCTGCCGCTTTCAAAAACTGACTCAGTGCGCTGGGTCCGCGGTCTGCAACGACCACTGCCGGAGCAGCAGGTGTGGCGGTGATGGATTCACTGCTGCGGACCGGCGCGCTGACGAGGTCTTCCGGCGTGCGAACCTTCGAGGCGAGGGTCTTCTCGCGCGTCAGTTCTTCCAGCACCAGTTGATCGACGTCACCAGCCGAACCCGACTTCTTCACACCACCCCGCTGCAGCACCAGCGAAATTTCTCCCAGCGTCTTCGCCAGCTCAATGTCATCTGTCTGTTGCGATGTCACCAGCAACTGGACGGTCTTGCCGTCTGTTTTCTGCGTCACATCGGTGTTAGGTTTGTACACTCCGTTGATGCCGAAGACTTCGACGTTTTCCATCAGGGTGCGGGTTTTGGCCACGCGTCCTGCCGGAGTCTGTGATTCCCAGCTGACCAGCAGCTTGACGCGATCCTTCGGCTGCAGGATCCCGCCCTGTGTGTCGTTATCGTCCACGGTGACCGAAGTCAGATTGAAACCTTCGGGGATCAGCATGGATGCCCCACGTTCCCCGGGTTCCCCCAGTTTCGTTGTCAAAATCATGTCGCCCGCAGCGAACGGCACCAGGGCCGCACGGTCGGCGAACTGTTCTGGCTTGAGGATCGCCGTCTGCTGGACAGCGTCCACCGGCATCGACTTGAACGCCACGTTGGTTTCGCCCAGCGGAACCCCCGCGTCGATATCGGTCATTGCCACCAGAACTTTGACGGTTTTGCCTGGCTTGTCGACCATCGCCTGCTGAACCAGCAGCATGGACGCCAGACCGCAGCCAACCGCCACCATCATCAATGCAAGTGTCTTGGGTTTCATGGCCTCACCCCGTTGCGGGTTCCGCTGTTGATTGCACAGACAGACCGGAGCAGAGCGAGAGCCACGCGTGC
>JBGSIP010000025.1:0-1547 GCA_041742495.1 Planctomycetaceae bacterium | reverse complement strand
AGCCAGCCCGGCTCTCCCAACCCGACCCGCCCCGTCATGGCCAAACTGGTTGCCGCGATCAACGAATTTGAAGTGACTCGCAGCGAAGTGGCCGCGGTGACGGTTCGCAATCAGCTCAATGAACTGGAAGCTCTGGACCCCGCCGCAGCGGCCGTGGTGTCCGACGCAATTCTGGTCAACTACATGAATTACAACTTCCGCGTGGTGACCTCGGAAGGCTTCGTCGAGCGGCTGGTCAATGAGCGTCGGCTCGATTCCGGCAGTGTCCGGGACTGCATTCTGGGGGCTCGCGTGACGGGCTGCCAATGCACCACCACTGACGTCTCCATCGATTTTGTCCCGAATCACGGACAGGCTCAGTTCAAATTCAATATCAGTGGCAACGTGCGATCAAACACCCGCGGGGTGACGGATCAGGCCACGATCTACACGCAGGGCAATCACTACTTCACGGCCAGCAAGGACGTGTACTACGACGGTCATTACTTCGCGTTCGGCCGGCCGTCGATCGGCGTGGATGCCAACAACCGCAATACCGGGGCCCGCATCAACTCGAACTTCTTCCTGGCGCGGCTGTTCGACAAGGTTGCCCTCCGCAAGGCCAACGAAAAACGTCCCCAGGCCGAAGCCATCGCCGCCTCCCGCGTGCGGGACCGTATCCTGCCGCAGTTCAACAATGACCTCGAAGAACGGTTTGGCGAAGCCAGTGGCAAGCTGCAGACCAAGGTCTACGGCCCGCTGGCCGATCTGGGAATGTCACCCGACGTGATGACCTTCTCCACGACCAGCGACCTCATGAAGATCAACGCCCGGGTGATGGGGGCCGACGAACTGGCGGCCGACCGTCCGGCATCTCTGCCGATTCCCACCCGCGGCGCGGTGGTGGAAATCCACGAGAGCTGGCTGAACAACACGGCAGATGCCATCGGTCTGGCTGGTCGCACCATGACCGAAACCGAAGTTCGCAATTTGGTCCGCGATCGCATCACGCAGTTGCTGGGACGGGAGCCCAAGTTTGAACAAGATCCTGCCAACGAAGACGGCACCGCTTTCATCTTTGCCGCTGAAGACCCGGTTCGCTTCCGGATCGAAAACGGCCGCATCGTGCTGGTCATTCGGACCGGGCTGAAGCGCCCTGACGACGAGCCGATTCCCGTTCAGCAGATCACGGTTCCGCTGCAGATCGTCATGGAACCGGGCCAGATTCGCCTGGTCCGCGAGCCCGTGATTGTCGAGCAGGTGGAAAAGTCTTCGCTGGTGCTCCGCAAACTGCTGGGCAACAAACTGGAAGAAGCCATCGATGGCAGCGAAATTGACCGCACGGTCACTGTCGATGGAGACAGCCGTTCGATCCGACTGCACGTGCTGACGATGGATGCTCAGGACGGCTGGTTGACCCTCAGCGCTGAGTAGTCATTTTCCGCAGTGGCGAAATAACTGGATTTTTGGAAGCTCGCAGCCAGTCCGGTCGCCCGCTAAGGGTTGGTCGGGCTGGCTGTTTCCAGTTCGTCGAGCAGTTGGCGAATGGCCTGTTCGGCGGCGAATTT
>JBGSIP010000024.1:0-6206 GCA_041742495.1 Planctomycetaceae bacterium | reverse complement strand
CTCCGTCACCCGGGTGAATCCCGACTCCAGCGGAGACGTCGCCGTCCCAAAATCAAACTTCAGATTCACCGGTGGCTGCGCGGCCGTGACCGTGCCGCTGATCGTGAAGTTGAACGGGTTCTCGTCTCCATCCTTGGTGGTGAACGTCAACTGGCCGCTGGGGGTACCAGCCGCTGTGGCCGTCAGTTGCACCACAAACGTCGTTTGTCCGCCCGCCGCCACTGTGGCCGCGGGCTGCGTCACCACCGTGAAGCCGGCCGGCACCATCACCGTCCCCACGCTCAGGGCAGCGGTCCCCGTATTGCGGATGGTGAACGTCTTCGTCAGCGGTGAACCGACCGTGGTCGAACCGATATTCAGCGTCCCGCCGTCGTTGACGATCGTCCCGCCGTCCAGCACTTCGATCTCTGGAGCGGGGACAAGACCTCTCAACTCAAAGTCGTAGGGATTCTCATCTCCATCCGTATTGGCAAATGAGAAGACACCTCTTGTCTCGTGCGACGTCGCCGCATCGAATTGAATGGACACAGATCGGAAATCGCCGGGGGCAATCACATCTCCGTCGACGAGGTTGTTCAAAATCGTGAATCCCGCGGTGGCGGTCGCCGCCTGAACGGTCAACGGACTGCCACCCGTATTGCGCACGATCAGTTCAACCACCACTGGGCTACCCAACATCGTGCTGCCAAAATCAACGATGCCTGACCCATCGGCGATGGTGGCACCGTTCCGCTGAACGTCAATCTCGGCGGGAACCGTCCCGTTGCGGACTTCAAATACGTAGCGGCCCAGGGTTGGACTGTTGAAACTGTTGTGAATGAGCCCCGACTGCCCGTTCGAATCGAGCAGAGCCCCCGCCACATCGGAACCCGCGATTTCAAAGCCAACGTTCTGGCCGTTGGAATAGCCCGCCCGCGCTGTTTCGGTTCCTCCCAACCCTCCCACACCGTCGTTTGCCTCACCAGCTTCCCACTGGATCTGGCCGTAATTGAATTCAAAGTCAAACTCGCCAGGGGCGAGGTCCGAGCGGTCAATGATCACCAACTGGAAGCTATTGAGTTTGTCGGTGCGCTGGCTGAAATATCCCACCAGATCCCAGTTGACACCAAACGCATTGCGACCGTTCACAGTGCTGTTGCCGTAGGTGACTTCCGCGGAAGCCAACCCCCTGGTATCCACATCGGCAAAGAAGGGGGCCAGAATCACTCGGGATGTTGCCAGCAAGTCAAAGGGAGTGAATGCTGAAAGTGCCGTGTCGAAAGTGACATTCCCGTTGTTGTTGACAAACAACGAGTTGTACACCTGACCAAAGAAGTTGACGTCAAATCCGATGGACACGAGACCGGTGGACCCATCGTCATTGCCACCGAGAGTGTTTTGCGTGAACCCGACGTCCCGACGAAGGGCAGCGTTCTGGCTCGCGTTGTCGATTGAGATCTGATAGTCCTCGACCTCGCCATCGTTCGCTGCACCGGTTGGCGACGCGACCGCGCTGGACGCAAGGCGGAACCGTGAGAATGTTTGACCGATGGAGGCCGACACCGGCGCCAGAAACGAGTGGCTGGAAGTTCCCGCCTGCACCGCGACCTCAAATCGCTCCGACGAATCAAACGTTCCTGAGGCGTCAAAATCGACCCAGTAGCTCAGCACGCCAGCTTGGGACGCCGAAACGTTAAAGGTCGCCGTTTGCCCTGCCACAATGGTCGAGGTGAATGCGATCCCATCGTCGTTGGCGTCTGCCAGTGCGTCATTGCTCGGCTGGCCGGCGCTCTCACTCGAGACAGCAGTTCCCAGGAATAGCTTGGCGGCACCACTGGGATCAGTGATGCTGCCACTGGCGGAGAAGGTTCCGTGACGAGCGCCGTCCGAGGCAAGCAATGTGCCATAGGAATCGGGGGCGTCACCGAAGTCAGATCGCACATTCCAGCCGATCACATCAAACGCTAGAATGTCAAGGTCAGTAAGATCAACAAACTCGCCGCGAGAGGCCGTCGGATCTAAAGCCCCAATCGACAGATTGTCTTTCCAGTGACTCGCCTGCTGTCCATCACCGTTGTGAACTCCCTCCGAGAAGGCCGCGAGCGATGTCGTTCCGCCGTCGATGGAGAAAAACTTGTCATCGCCGTCTGCACGAAGGTCAAAGTCTGTTCCGGCAGCGATGCTTCCTGCAGAAAAGCGGAACATATCCAATGCCGACGACACTCGAAAGTTGTTCAGGCTCAACGGAGCAGACGGACCGTCGCCGCTCGTCAGGTCAACAATGTCCGCGCCACTTCGAAACCCAAGCGCATGTCCGATTTCATGCACCGCCACACCGACAAAGTCAAATGCGCCAGAGGAGATCCCGTCCGTACGATTGAAGTCCCACGTGAAAGCATCACTGAACGTGATCGACGCATCAACCGCAGTACTGGAGGCTGCCCGAAAACCGATCGCCTTCGAGGTCGATGTGTTGAAGTCGAGCACGCTGTTGTTGGCCGAACCATTGCTGTCGACCACAGGAGTTCCTGGAACCCCGCTGGAGTTGCTACTTGTGTAGATCGAAAAGGCCGCGCCAGTTGGGAGGTTTGCGACGGCAGTGGCGTCGGCCTGCGAAGTGGCGTCGGCACCGAGGAGAGAGCGAAACGTAGAGAAGGCCAGAGACTCAGTCGTGGACGAGGCGGACCCGAGAATTCCCTGCCCCAGTGTTCGAAAATCGATGTTGATATTAACGATGATGTCATCGGTGAGAATCGAGGACCAAAGATCTGCGGCTTCCTGAAATCCGTCGATCGCCTGCTGCGACATTCCGGCCGTCGCAATCAGGTTGAATTGCAAGCCATTCCCATTGAGTGAGCTGCCTGCTGCAAAACCAACGTTGGCAATGGTCGGTGCGTCAGCAGCGTCAATCGTCGTGCGCTCAAAGTAGACACCAGGGGCGATCTGATCGATCAGAGATACGTTGGCTGGAGTACCCGACAACAGCACGCGTGACTCGACAACCTCGATCTGCCGGAACGGACGGGCCGCACGCCGAGCCGTTTTGGACAATTTCACGGTAGCGATTTCCGTACCAGCCAGTCGGCTCAGAAAACGATTCCAACTCTTGAAGACCATGGCCCGTCCTTCAGTGTTGTTGCGGATTTCATTGAGTACACCACGTACCCAGAGTTTCTTCGCTACGACTTCGTTGGACCAATGTTGGTCCAACCCATGCTGATACAACATCCCTGCGCTTGGCAAAACGGATCGCAAGACATGCCAGTCGCGAGCAGACGACCTGCGGGGGCGGCGACTCAATATGAGTGGAAATGCTGCTCAGAAGTTATGGGACCGACACACTGAGTCAAACTGCAGCGTGTGAATTTTTCATTCTGCATCGCGGGCAACACGCAAGCGGGCGCTGGATGTCCAAACCTGCTGGCGGGGCGATGCTTCCTTGCGATGTGCACCAACTGTTGGCAGGACCGGGCTTACGCATCCGTGGAATAGGTGCCGTAGTGGTATTGGACCGCATTCTGTGACTGCCGTCCTCCGGCCTGAATGATCGTAGCGCCGAACGGCCCGAAACTCGGCATGGCACGCGCCTTCATCCTCGGGGCTCGGACTCCGGGGGTCCCCGAGGATGAATGCGGAGGGGACGACCGCAGCCCCGGTCGTTGCTGGGGCCGGATTCCAAGGGGCTCAACTTTCCTCCCGAGAGCGGACTCCCGTTGACACGCCGTCACACGGCCGGTACGGTACCGGCACACAGCCGGTATTTCCTCATTTCTGGTGAGCACTTTGTCGATTTTGAGAGAGCAGGGCAGTTCATGGCCAAGAAATCCGTGTCCAGGAAGGTGGCACCGCGTCCCAGCCGTCGCCAGCAAGACAAAGACGAGGGCAAGGCCCGCATTGAAGCCCGGCTGGACCCGGACGTCCATGCCCGGCTGGCGGAATGTGCCCAGCGGTGTGGCGTCAGTATCAACCAGGTGGTTAAGGACATTTGTGAATGGGCTATGTCGAAGGTGGAGTTCGGCGAGCCAGTGAAACACACCGATGGCCAGCCGATGCGGAGCAATCCCGTCCCGGGCGTCCTCTGGTTTGGCGTCAAGTCGCAGCAGTTGAGCCGGGAAGACGCCCGCCTGCTGGCCGAGTCTGACGGTGAGCCAATCGAAGGCTATCTGGAGCCAACGGGCGGCAAGCTGTTTTTTGTGCTGGACTATTCGAAGCGGACAATTCGAGACGCGTAGGCCCACGAAAGCAACAGGAGCGAACGGCCATGGACGGCGATGTCGTGACAGAAGGCAGAGAGTTCGCCGCCAGTTCGGCCGCCGCTCGCGGAGCGAGCCGGCGCCGAACAGGCCGGGATGCGTGCCCTAGTATCACGCATCCTCACAGTAGCCATACTCCCTTTCCAAACCGTGACCCCAAGTCTGTGTTCGCCATCGACTGGCTGGAAGGGTCTGCCTGTGTCACGTGGGACCAGTCGCTCCGTTCCGCAGCGCGTCAGGGTTTGGATTCGGTTCAAGGTGAGGCTCACGCTCGAAGTCAGCCGGTTCCCTTCGACGCGGTGGGCATTGGCGGCGTGATGTATCCCCGTGGCATGGGTGTGGGACATGAGGCACGGATTGAATATCGCCTGGAGTTCAAGGGCATCACAATCGGGTTGGCGTTGAGGCCCGAGGCGACCCGTCAGCTTCCTAACTTGTACTACAAGATCCCCGGTGAAGCCTGTCTGTTGGTGGGAGCGGTGGAAGGGCGGCAATGGGTGCGCGATTTCGTCGGCTCCCTGGGCGGGACCGTGCATGACGAGTGGCCACGACGTTTGGATTTGTGCCTCGATCTTCCAGGATTCTCCTTCAAAAGAAATCTCCTCTCATCCCTTCGTAAGAAGCACTACCTCACCGTCGCTCACAAGCATCAATTGTTCTCTGACAATCACGCATTCACAGGCTTCAAAGCCGGAAAAGCGGGCTCTATTGCGGTGACGATCTACGACAAGCTGACGGAATCCCAGTTGAAATCGGAAGCCTATCAGGCAGCCTTGATCCTCAATCGCTGGCATGGCCGACGACCGCGAGCGGCCACCCGCGTGGAGTTCCAACTGGGGCGGGCGTTTCTGTCGCAGCTCGAAGCGAGGACAACAGAAGAGATCCTGAAGTGCCTGCCTGCGTTGGTGGCTAAACTGACGGATGAGAAACACCCGCGTCTCCGGTTGGTGACAACCAAGCCCGACCGCGGAAACAATCACCAGTCACGACTGCAAACATTGCGAGCGTGGGCCATGATTATGGGGCAATTCCGGAGTCACGTCGGTCAGCCCCTCGCGCCGCTCAAGAAGATCAACCGCAGTGCACTGCTTCCCAAGAAGGCGTTTCGTTCGGCAGTCGGATATATCTTGTCTGCCAGTGCGAACCTGAACCGTAACGTGGAGACCGTTCGCGATCTGAAGGAGGTTTTCTCGGACTTGGTGGACTTGATGGAGATCAACGACACAGAAATCCGGCAGAAGTATGACACCAAGGCTAGAAAGTTTGGCACGCTGGATTCGCTGACGGATTTCGATGTGAGCCGTTTCTAGCCGCAGGGAAGCGGCAGACTGGTGGTTAGGCCAAGGAGGGGAGAATATGCAACGTCGGGAAGTATCTCAGAGGCTGTTGACGCTCCGGGAAGTAGCTGAATTGATTAACGTCTGCGAGCGGACGGTGATGCGTGAGGTGCAGAAGGGTCGGTTTCCGTCGCCGATCAAGATTGGTCGGCAGAATCGGTGGGACGTGGAAGTGATCGACAGTTTTATTGCCAACGCAACTCGATCCCCGGGATGACTTGATGGCCAGCCTGTTCAAACCGACGTACACGAAAGTCGATCCACAGACAGGACGTCGGACGGTCCGCCGTAGCCGCAAGTGGTACGGGCGTTTTCGGGATGCGCAAGGGAAGGAACGACGAGTTCCGTTGTGTACCGATCGCGCCGCAGCACAAGCGATGCTGAACGAGAAGATTCGCGACACGGAACGCGTGGCTGCGGGAGTCGTGGACGCAGTCTGGGCGAGCGCCAAGACAACCTTTCCGGCATACTTGGAGAACTACCGGCAGTTCTTGCTGGCCAAGGGCAGCAGTGCGGCCCATGTGTCGCAAACGCTGCAGCGTATTCGAACCTTGCTCGACGGTTGTCGCTTCCAGACAGTGGGGGACCTGAAAGCAATGCCGGTCTCTGCCTGGCTGATGCAGCAGCGGACGACGCA
>JBGSIP010000023.1:0-4435 GCA_041742495.1 Planctomycetaceae bacterium | reverse complement strand
TTCGCAGCCGCGCACGGTAGCGGGCGAGACGACTCGTCACGACACTCCGCTACGTGAAGTAGTTGATCGCGTTCGTGAAGATGGCAAACCCGTCGCCGTGGGGGCGGCGTTCCCTGCGCGTCCATTGCGGATGCTGGGTGTCGCGGACGTACCGCTCTGGATGCGGCATCAGGCCCAGAATGCGACCTGTCGGATCGGTCAATCCGGCAATGTTCCCGAACGAGCCGTTCGGATTCGCGGGATAGTCCAACACAGCCGCTGCTGGCACATCACCATTTGACGTCGAACCCGTATAGCGGAGCACTGCCTGTCCATTCTCCAGCAGTTCGGCCACAACCGAAGGTTCCGCCAGAAAACGCCCTTCGGCATGCGCAATCGGCAGTTCCAGCTCCGTCAGGTTCTCCAGGAAGACGCACTTGGACTTCGCCACGTTCAGGCGGGTCCACAAGGCGGTGTATTTGCCGTTCGCATTCCATGTCAGGGTCGACGTGCGTGCAGCGCCCGCCTCCAGCCCAGCGGCTCCTGCCGGCAGCAACCCGGTCTTCAACAGAGTCTGAAACCCGTTGCAGATCCCCAGCACTAGTGTGTCGCGAGCGAGAAACTGCTGGAGCGCTTCGTTGAGCGACCGCCGCAGCTCTGACGCAAACACGACCCCGGCTCCCAGGTCGTCGCCGTAGCTGAACCCCCCGGGAATGCACAGCACCTGAAATGCCTGCAGCCGATCCGGGTGTGCGAGCAGTTCGTGAATATGCACCCGCTGCGATCGACCACCGGCGCGGTCAAACGCCAGTCCCGTTTCGTGATCGCAGTTGGTGCCAGGTGCCCGCAGAATACAGACGTTGGGAGTCGCCATGCCGAAGCTTGTTGTTGTGTGGCCACCGGCCACTGTCTACGTTCTGTGGCCACCGGCCACGGTCCGGGTTCTGTGGCTGCCGGCCACGATGTAATTTCCGTGGCTGCCGGCCACGGTGCAGGTCGTGTCGCTCTTGGCCGCCGCGAAGCTCGCGATTGGGGCCGCGAAACTCACGATCAGGCCGTGAAGCTTGTTGCCACGCGACGTCAAACCACTGTCGACGTCGCGGCAGTGTCCCGAATCAGCGGCCGGGTGTCCACAGAACGGTTGCGACGGGTGTCGCCGCAGCGGGAGACTCGGCACTCGGCTTGCGGGCTTTCATCCGCACATAGGGGGGCGTGAATTGGCCCCGATGACCAATTTCGCCCGGCCCGGATCCCGCTTTGACGCGTGACGGCTCCCGCAGATCCTCCAGCACCAGACCGCTCCGCGCCAGACCGCCGACGAGGTCTTCCCAGCGATGCAGAAACTCCACGGTTCCCGCCTCGCGATACGTGCGGTCGGCACCCAGCGGCAGCGGACCCGTGTGATAGTAGGGAATTCCCAGCACATACCGGTCCCGGTTGTCCCGCTCCGTCACCTGCAGGCTCGTTGGCTGTTTGTGCTGGCTGATGTACAACCCCCCCGGCACAAGCACCCGCGCCACCTCCTGGTACACGCGCAGAATGTCGGGAACGTAGCACGTGCTTACCGGTTGATGCACAATGTCGAACGACGCCTCACTCACCGCCGACAAGTCGTCCATCGAAGCCTGCAACGTCCGCACCTGCACGCCGCGACGCTCTGCTTCGCGCAGATCCTGCTGCAGCATTTCGCGGCAGAGATCAACCACGGTGACCTCAGCGCCGGCCACGGCATACAACGTCGATTGCCAGCCACCCCCGGCAGCCAGACACAGCACCCGCAGACCGCGGACCGACTCCGGCAGCCACCCGCGACCATCCAAGTGCCACAGCGGCTGATGACACTCTGCATCCGACGCCACCTTGGAAAACGGACTCCCTGTGACCACCAGCCGATCCCACGCCCCCTGATTGATCGACTGATGCGGCAACACGTCGTTCACTCTCCGCGCCACTTGACTCGCATGACGATTCCGAACACATCCGCAACTCCATAACAACCGCGCCCACACCATTGCTGCCGCAGGCACAAACCGCCCCCGGCGGTCAGGTATAACGAATGCGGCGATGGGCGGGCTCAAAGTATTCCGGCAGCAGACTGTCCACCTGCAACAGCCCCTTCCGCGTCAGTGTCACCCGCCCCGGCTCCGCCACCAGATACCCCGATGTCTGCTGGTTGTGCAGCGCCGTGGCGAATTCCGCATCGACGTCGACACCAAACTTCTCCCGCAGCGCCGCGGTATCGACTTCGCCCTCTTTCATCTGCAGGATGAATTCCCGGATGAGTACCTGATGCCGACTTGGCACCAGCGCCCGGTTGATCGGCAATTGACCCGCTTCGACAGCGGTGAGGTAGTCCTCCAACTGGTCACGATTCTGGTAATGCACCCCCTGGAAGTGCCCGAACGACGAGACCCCCACGGGCAGAATGTCGCTGCCGCGGAACAGATTGTCGCGGTAGACAAACCGATCCGCGGTTGCGTCCTTGACCAGTTCGTTGCCACTGGAAACGTGGTAGCCGGCGGCCTTGAGTCGATCGAAGGCTTCACTGACCCAGCGGCGCTTGGTGGTCCAGTCAGCCACGGGGCTCGACACACCCTGTTCCTTCATCTCCCGCGAGATGATGGTGTTGAACGGCAGTTCCATCTGATAGATGGTGATGTTCTGCGGTGCCATCTCAATGGCACGATCGATACACCGCTGCCAGTTGTCGTCCGTTTCACCAATCATCCCGGCAATCAGGTCGATGTTCACCTGCGGAAAACCGACTTCGCGAATCCAGCCATAGGCTCGCTCGATTTCTGGCGACAGATGTGCCCGCCCATTCTCTTCCAGAATGGCGTCGTTGAAATTTTCCACGCCCAGCGAGACGCGGGTGATGCCGATCTCCTTGAGGGTCTGCACCTTCTCCAGACTCAAAGTTCCTGGCTCGCATTCAAATGTGACTTCCCGCGCTGTTTCCCACGACACCGACTGGCTCAACCGGTCACGCAGTCCCAAGAGCTGCCGCGAACTCAGATAGCTGGGGGTTCCGCCGCCAAAATAGGCGAACTCGATCGTGCGTCCGCGCACGCCCGGCCGATCGGCGAGCATGCGGATTTCCTGATCCAGCGCGTCAACGTAGCGCTGAATGGTTTTGGCATTCTGCTGGGTATACACGCGAAAGTAGCAAAAGCGGCAGCGCTTGCGGCAGAACGGAATGTGCAGGTACATCCCCAGCGGCACCTGCCGCGAGGGGGGCGTGTCCAGCGCTTCGACGGCGCGCGGCACTTCATCCTGCGTCCACAACGAAAACGGTGGATAGTTGGAAATGAAGTAGCTGCCCACTTCCGTCGTATCGTGGCCTGGTGTATCCACGCTGGTGATTTCAAGCGTCATGGTCGAAGTCTCTCCCTTGCCCTCAGCGGCAACTGCCTGCTCACCCGTGCTCGACGGCTGGCCTCAATCGTTGCGTTGTCCCAGACAGTACAGCTTGCCTGCGGAGGCGTTCTGCCCAATCACCAGTCGTTGCCCGCCAATCGCCGGCGAGGCATTCACTTCGCGACCCAGATCGTACGACGCCACTTCCCGGCCATCCTGCAGATTCAGCTCGTACAACTTGCCGTCGCCACTCCCCACAAACACGCGCTCACCCAACACGACCGGCGAACTGTCCACATGCCCGCGCGTGATGAAGGTCCAGCGTTCTTCTCCTGTAAATCGATCCAGGGCATGTACTCGCTTGTCCTGACTCCCCACAATCACCAGCTTGTCGGTGACGGCGGCCGACGACTGATACGGAAACTGCCGCAATTCATCGCGAAACTGCCACGCGATGGCGGCACTCTTCCAATTCACTGCCACCACCGTCCCCGTATGTGTGCCGACAAACAACATGTCGTCCGCCACAGCCGGAGACGCCACCAGATAACTGCCAATCGCCACTTCGTTCTGCTGGGCTCCGGTCTGCATGTCGACCACGCGCACCAGCTCGTCGCAGCCGCTGATGAACGTCTTGCCCTCGACCACGGCCGGCGTGCAGTTGACATAGCCGTCGGTCGCCAGCTTCCACAGTTCGCGGCCATCAGCCAGCGCCAAGCAGTACAGGTTGTTGTCGTACGATCCCACCACAACGCGGTCACCGCTGACCACTGCAGAACTGATGATTTCTCCCCCGGTCACCACTTTCCATCGCAATTGCCCGCTCTGGCGGTCGACCGCGTGAAACACGCCGTCCTCATCGCCAATCAGCACCAACTCACCGCTGATCGTCGGCGACGCCTTGAATGCCGGGGCAAACTTCTTCGCCTCAGGCTCGCTGCGGTAACTCCATTCCAGCGTACCGTCCGCCAGTTTGAGCCGAACCAGTAGCCCGTCGATCGTGCCGACGTACACCCTGTCGTCCACAATCGCCGCGGTGGACTGAATGCCATCTTCAGATTCGTAGGTCCACAACACCTCCAGCCGCTGCGGCAGCGTG
>JBGSIP010000022.1:0-6014 GCA_041742495.1 Planctomycetaceae bacterium | reverse complement strand
TCGAATTCGGTCTTCTCGGCTACGGGAGCGGCCGCTTCGCCGCCACCAGCCGGTGCTGCCATCATGACACCGCCGCCGGCGGGTTCGATGCCGTGCACGTTCTTCAGGTAATCGCCCAGAGACTTTGCCTGCAGCAAGGTCAGCCCGACGATCTTGTCGCCCAGGGTCTTGATATCGGCATCGTACTCGGTTGCTGCTTCAGCCGTCGCCATCGCACATCATCCTTTCGCATTTCAGCCGCATGCCGGATTCCAAGCCAAAACGCCCGGCCATGCCAACTTGTCGAGTTTCCATCGGTCGAATTTTTTTACAGTTACGCCCGTTGCCGATGACGAGGGTGATCCGTCGGATGACTCAGACCCCCGGCCGGCGGCGTTCGGCCCGCAAGCCAAACTTCCCGGCACCTTTCAGAGTCACTCCGACTCTTCGGATTTCTTCTTGATCTGGCCAGCCAGACGTCCACCAGGGCCAGCGATGGCACCCGCCACGCGACGTCCGGGGCTCAGGGCGAGTGTCACCACTTCGCCAATCAGTTCGCGACGTCCGGGGCTCTTGCTCAGAGCCTCGACGCCGGCGGCGTTGAGCACCGTCCCTTCGACGGCAGCCCCCTTGATTTTCAGCTTCTCGAGGTCCTTGGCCCACTTCACCAGTTCCCGGGCCAGCGACACGATGTCCTCGCCACCCCAGATCAGAGTAGACGGTCCCTTGAGCACTGGCTCGAGGCCGGACACCTTGTTATCCGCCAGCACCCGGCGGGCCAATGTGTTCCGGACCGTCAGGGCCGAGATTTTCATCGCGGTCAAAGCCTGCCGAAACCGGTTGTCTGAAATGGCGTCCAGTTTCGACGAGTCAACGATGAGCACGTCGCGCGCGCCCTTCAGTTCGTTCGCCACGTCCTGCTGGATCAGTTGTTTGATTCGCTTGCTCATAGCTCACAGCCTGTCAGTACAGGGATTGCTGAAAAATCGAGGGGGCCCAGGTCGCTGCAGCGACCGGTCACTCTGGTGGGAACTAAGCCAGTGTCATCACGACCGACGGAGACATCGTCGCCCCGAGCGTGACGTTACGAACGAAGATCCCCTTGGCCCCTGAAGGCTTGATCGACAGGATGTGCTGGATCAACGCTTCCGCGTTTTCCGACAATTGCTCCTGACTGAACGACAGCCGACCGACGATGCAGTGCAGGTTGCCCGCGTCATCGTTCTTGAATTCCACCTTACCCGCTTTGTATTCCTTGACCGTCGTTGCCACATCCGTGGAGACCGTACCGGCCCGCGGCGAAGGCATCAGGCCGCGGGGGCCCAGCACGCGACCCAGCGGACCGACGAGCCCCATCATGTCGGGAGTCGCGATCAGGACATCGAAGTCCATGAAGCCGTCTTTGATCTTGTCCGCCAGGTCCTTGGCCCCGACGATATCCGCCCCGGCGGCGGTCGCAGCAGCGGCATTCGCGCCCTGGGCGAACACAGCCACCCGCTGACTCTTACCGATCCCGTGGGGCAGGACCAAGGAGCCACGCACGCGCTGATCGGCCTGACGGGCGTCGATGCCCAGGCGGAACGCGACGGTGACCGTCTGGTCGAACTTGCACTTTTTGACCCCCTTGGGGAGATCGTCTTCGAGCTTTTTCAGCACGGCGACGGCATCGCGCACCCCCAGCGGCTTCAGGTCTTTCACCTTGGCGTTGAGGGTCGCCATTCTCTTCGACAGTTTTCCCATGTCGGAACCTTTTGCCTCTGGCCTCGTCCTGGTTCTCCGCCAGAAACTAGGCGGCCAGGTTTGTCTGTTGGAATGCACGGCAGGCCATCGGGCCATCTGCCACGCGGGATTTCGTCAGCCGGCTAGTCGACGACTTCCAGCCCCATGCTGCGAGCAGTGCCCGCGATCATCAGTGCCGCCTGATCGATGGACTTCACGTTCAGGTCCTGCAACTTTTTCTTGGCAATGTCGGCCAGTTGGCCCTTCGTCACTGTGCCCACCTTGGACTTGCCCGGCGTCGCAGCTCCCTTGGCGAGTGCCGCAGCCTGCTTGAGCAACACGGCTGCCGGAGGGCTCTTGGTGACAAACGTAAATGAGCGGTCGCTGAACACGCTGATGACAACGGGAATTGTCACACCCATCATGTCGCGCGTCTGCTCATTGAACTGCTGCACGAACTGGCCAATGTTGACCCCGTGCGGGCCAAGCGCCGTACCGACAGGCGGGGCCGGTGTGGCCTGACCGCCGGTCACCTGGACCTTGATCTGGGCAGTCAACTGCTTGCCCTTGCCACCACCGCCACCCTTGGCTGGCCCACCTGCTGCTGGCTTTGCTTTCCCCATGACACTCTCTTTCGACGCGACTGATATTCAGGGCTGCAGGCCAGCGGCGCTGCACGCAAGACTCACGCGACCAGCGGTCGCTTCGTCCGAGAAATCGACTGTAGACCCCACTGAAGCCAGAGGCCCCAGGGAGGGAATGATTCGTTTTTGGCAGGCCCGGCCAACCAGTTGCCCGCGATGGCTGGCTAACGATGCCAGACTGTGGCCAGGAACGTTTCACGTCCGGGCACCGAAGGCACTGCCGCTGGCCGTCGCTACATCTTCTCGACTTGCCAGTGCTCCAGTTCAACCGGTGTCGCCCGACCAAAGATCTCGACCAGCACGCTGATCTTGCCGCTGGCCTCGTCGACACTGTCGACTGTTCCCTCGAACTCTTCGAAGGAGCCTTCCTTGATTTTGACGTGAGCTCCGGTCTGGATTTCGATCTTGACCTTGGCCGGTTCGACTTCCTTGACCTGCTCGCGACCCAGCATCTTGGAGATTTCATGCTCTCGCATCGGAATCGGCTTGCCGGCCGAGCCTGTGAAATCTCCCACCCCGGTGGTGTCCCGCACGACGTACCAAGTGTCGTCGTTGAGCACCATGTTGATCATCAGGTACCCGGGATACAACTTCTGCTCACGGGTCCGGCGCTTGCCGTTACGGGTCTCCACGATCTTTTCCGTGGGAATGATGATCTCGCCGAAGAATTCTTCGAGACCGTCACGCTTGATCCGGCGAACCAGGGCGTCGCGAATCGACTTCTCGCGATTCGACGTCACCTTCAGGACATACCAGAAGCGTTCTTCGCCATTTGGCGCGGAGCCCGCAGCGTCCTCGGGGGACGGCGTGGTCGAAGCCGGCGACGATTTGCCGGCGGATTCATTGTCCGCGTCGCGAAGCATGGTGTTGGTAAGCCCTGAAGTCTAGGTCGGATGCCGCCAAGGGCACCCTCGGGCAAAGCAAGTCGAAAGTTTAAGGATGTCGGCAGAAAATGCAAGCGCACGCCGGGCTGCCGGATTGAAATTCGCTCCGACCATTTGCCAAGTACCGGGGTGTCACACCTGCAGGAACCCGATCAGCTTGAACAGATACCGCCAGAAAATGTCGTACAGAAACAGGGCTGCCGAGAACAGCACCATCAGCATCACCACGACAATCGTGGCGCGATACAGGTGCGTCCAGTCCGGCCAGTTCACTCGATCCATCTCTGCCTCGACGGCAATCAGGAAATCGGCGAACGGGGGAAACTGAATCAGGCGAAAGCCGAGCCAGATCCCGAACAGGGCAATGACGGTCGGAGCCCCCAGTCGCAGATAAGCGTCCGAGTTGGCCAGTGGTCCGGCATATAACTGCCATGCCGCCACAACGAACACGGAGGCCACCGCGACGGCGGTCAGCCGGCGGGCCAGCTTGCCCTGATTCTTCTTGTGCATCCCGGCCGACAGCAATGTCGACCAAAATGTGTCTTCCTTGGACTTGACTGCCATCTGGCCCTGCCTGTGGGCAACCGCGCGGGAAAGAAGTTCTGCCGTTGATGGCAGGCCTCCGTCGCGGGCGGCGCTAAATGTTCTCTGCTTCCGAAAGTGGCCGACCGGGCCATGACTTTCGTAATCCGTGGTGATCACGGGCGGAGGGACTTGAACCCACAACCGCCGGATTTGGAATCCGGTGCTCTGCCAATTGAGCTACACCCGTCTACGGCAGCCGGCCCTGCGGGCCGCGGGGGACTCGCAACCGGACCCGCACGTTTACTTCTTCCGCGACTCTTTGTGCAAGGTGTGCTTGCGCAGTTTGGCGCAGTACTTCATCAGTTCGAGGCGATCCGTGCCGCGCATTTCCTTGGGCACGCGATAGTTCCGCATGCCGCTCTCCGTACATTCCAGCCACACGTATTCACGGGCCATCGCCAGGACACCTTCAGAAGTTGCATCAGAAACAAAATGCCGTCTGCCCGTCCGGCCATCGCTGCAACAATCACGGCCCGTTTCGCGGGACACATTGTTGCCAAGCCACTGTCGCGGCCGGGGCACCCGTGACTCCCAGCTACGGAGTACCGGGAAAAGCAGCGGTTCTCAGGACTGTCAGTCGCTGAGAACCGCCGACGTCAAACGAGAATCCTTGAGTTGCTCAGTTGGTGCCGGGGCCCGTCCAATGGTCCCTCGGCGACCGGTGAACTACTCGATCACTTCCGTGATGATGCCCGAACCGACAGTCTTGCCACCTTCACGAATGGCGAAGCGGCTCCCCTTGTCCATGGCGATCGGCTTACCGAGCGTCACTTCCAGTTCCACGTTGTCGCCGGGCATGCACATTTCCGCGCCGGCCAGCAGCTTGACCGAACCGGTCACGTCCGTTGTGCGGAAGTAGAACTGCGGGCTGTAGCCGGTGAAGAACGGTGTCGCGCGGCCACCTTCTTCTTTGCTCAGCACGTAAATCTCGCCCTTGAAGCGGGAGTGTGGCGTGATTGAGTTCGGCTGAGCGAGCACCTGGCCGCGCTGCACGTCATCTTTTTCGATCCCGCGGAGCAGGATCCCGACGTTGTCGCCGGCTTGCCCCTGATCCATCGACTTGTTGAACATTTCGACGCCGGTGCAGACCGTTTCCTTCGTCGGACGCAGTCCAATCAGGTTCAGCTTTTCGCCAACCTTCACCACGCCACGTTCGATACGACCGGTGACCACGGTTCCGCGGCCCTTGATCGAGAACACGTCTTCGATGGCCATCAGGAAGGGCTTGTCGGTTTCGCGAGCCGGCTCGGGGATGTCCTTGTCGAGAGCGGCGAGCAGATCCTGGATGCACTGGGCAGCGGCCGGGTCGGCCGGGTTCTCCAGGGCGGCCTTGGCCTGGCCCTTGACGATCGCCACATCGTCGCCGGGGAAGTCGTACTTGCTGAGCAGTTCTCGGACTTCCATCTCGACCAGTTCGAGCAGGTCCGGATCGTCGACGAGGTCGATCTTGTTCATGAACACGACCAGCGCGGGCACGTTCACCTGACGGGCCAGCAGGATGTGTTCGCGGGTCTGGGGCATCGGGCCGTCAGCGGCGGACACCACCAGGATAGCGCCGTCCATCTGGGCGGCCCCGGTGATCATGTTTTTCACATAGTCGGCGTGGCCGGGGCAATCGATGTGAGCATAGTGCCGGGATTCCGACTCGTACTCCACGTGGCTCGCGGCGATGGTCACGGTCTTGGAAGCATCGCGAACGGTGCCCCCCTTGGTGATATCGGCGTAGCTCTTGCCCTTGGCCAGGCCACGGGCCGACTGCACGGCCACGATGGCAGCCGTCAACGTGCTCTTGCCGTGGTCGATGTGACCGATGGTGCCGACGTTGACGTGCGGCTTTGTTCTCTCAAAAACGTCCTTCGCCATTTCTCAATTTCTCCGCAGACAACTGAACCCTGAGACGACTGAATCCAACCTCGACTGAACCCAACCGGGCTGGTCGCCCTCCGCAGGGCCTGACACCGTCACAACGGCCAATTCACCAACTGGATACCACAACGACCACACCTCTGACGCGTCGAACCCGGGGAACCCCCAGCCGACAAGCGGCGGATTATAGAGAGCTGCTGGTGGGATTTGAACCCACGACCACCTCCTTACCAAGGAGGTACTCTACCACTGAGCTACAGCAGCCTAAATCACCGCGACCGCCAGCCTGACCGACTCTTCCCGACCCATTGCCGGCAAGTGCCCAACCAGAGCCGAA
>JBGSIP010000021.1:0-4761 GCA_041742495.1 Planctomycetaceae bacterium | reverse complement strand
GCGCGTCAGTTGCGCGGCGACATACAACACAGGATCGGACGTTCGCTCGGCCCGCCGCTGCAGCAGGTCAAAGCGAC
The DNA here is from genome assembly GCA_041742495.1 of Planctomycetaceae bacterium. GTDB lineage: Bacteria > Planctomycetota > Planctomycetia > Planctomycetales > Planctomycetaceae > JBGSIP01. Next base: position 4,684 of record JBGSIP010000021.1, on the reverse strand, counting down.
CCGTCTGCCGGCAGAAATCGATCAGCGAGAAGCCCGAGTTCTCCGGGAGATCCGCCAGATACTGATCGGCGAGTTCGGCAGCCGCGTCGACCTGCCCAATGCGCATCAACAGGTCCGCGAGCACGAACGCAATGAGCTGCTGGTCCGGCAGGTCAGGTTCTGCCGTCAGCTTCTGACGAAAGTAATCCAGCCCCGCCGGAGCGTCATCCCCTTGCAGCACTCGGAAGTAGTTCACGTGAGCTGCGTAGTAGTCGTCGAATGGCAGATCGCCGGGATACTGCAGCGATCGATCGAGCATCCGGCCGTATTCCGCCAGATCGCGGGCCACAGGGAGCAACGGCGAGGTGAGGGTCAGACCGCGGGCGAAGCGCACCACCGAGTTCAAATGCGACGCGTCGACGTGCGAGCCGGCATCCTCGAAGATCGTTTCCCGGCCGCGCAACAGCTCACGCAACGTTTCCGCCGGCGGCACCATGCCAAACCGCCGCTCCAGATCGGCACGCACGTTTATGAGCAGATCGTCATACAACGCCTGGCACAGGGTTTCTGCCAGCGCCCCCATTTGCGCCGGGGCGAGGCGATCGGCCATTTGATCCAGTGTGGTGATGGTGTTGCAGATGCCGTTCATCGCCAGCATCCAGCGGGCCCCCTGCACCGGATGCACCCCTTCGTACAGGGCAATCTGCAGCAGCGGGTCATACGCTTCGTCGTAGTCCTGGGGGAGCGGCAGGGCTTCCATGGCTGCACGGACCGGGGCTGGTTCGTTAATCACGCGGAAGTAGACCCACGCATCGCCAATCCGTCCCAGCGCCAGAAACTTCCCACCGATTTCCCGTGCGAGTTCGGTGTACGCGGCTTCGATGGCCGGCCGGTGCTCTGCGGGGACATCGTCCAGCGAAGTCGGACGAACGAGGGGGAGTCCCAACCGCTGCTTAACCGCCATCATGCGGGCATCAAACAGGCGGTGCAGATCGTCCCGCTCGGCCAGCATCGCCTGCAATTGCGACAGCGCCTCGGCACTGCCGCCGCGAGCAAATGCTGCTCCCAGTTCCTGCAATTCGGCAGGCGAATAGGTCACCGTATCAACAGACTTGGTCACTGTCTTGCTCCCCCGTTTCAGGTTGGCCCACTGCCGGTTGCCTCTCAGCTTGTGGTGGTTCGTCTACCTTGAAGTGTCAGGCATCGCCGGGAGCATGTTGGGTGCCCCTGCGGGCTCGTCCAGCAGACCAGTAAGTCAGGCTGTGCCTGACGCCAACGCGCCGTCGGGTAGCTGAGTCACTGAATTCCTCATCGACGTGTATGCGAGGCTGTTCATCCATCTCCGTGACTCTGTGGCTCCGTGAGATCATGAATCGTGTCGCGAACGTTCGATTCATCGAGCGGCCGGAAACCAACGTTGATTTTCAAGCCCACGCAACCTGTTTTGTGCATTCCTGATTGGTTCTCACGGAGGCACAGAGCCACGGAGAAAGATTCTCCCGTCAGGCACAGCCCGACTCACAAATCCCCTCTCGGCTGGACGAGCCAGCCGTGGCACCCGGTGATCTACGATGCCTGACAAAGAGCGGTGGATGAACCACTCGTCTCCTGGCGGCCAACGCCTTGTGAGCGAATGGCCGCGATGAGACGGACATTGCTTACCAGGAATAGACCCAGGTTTCGCTGAGGTAGTCGGGGCCATTGCGCAGCGACAGCCGCAGAACCGTGCCCGGGCCCACGACGTCCGGCGGGTTAGCCTGGAAGGAGACCTGCCAGTCTCCCGACTTGGTCTGAAAGACGATCGGCGCCGATGTCACGACACTCGTCGGAGACAATTCCGCCATCACCGGTGTCTCCGGAGGAAGATTCTTCAGCGTCTCGCTGCGAAACGTCAGCGTGAACTTGGCCGAACCATCGGGATTGCGTTCGATCACGCTCTCGTGACACCGGCCACCGGTGTGATGGCCGGGATCGTTCCAGCCAAACGTGAGCGAATAGTCGAGATCCAGCACGGTGCCCGGAGCCGGGCTGGGCTCGGGACGGAAGTAGGCCGCGATGCTGTCGACGTATTCGCCGGGGCTGACAATCTCCAGCAGTTCGACCGACCCTGGTCCCAGAGGCTGATGCGGAGCGACCCACAAGCTGGGACGCAGGTGATAGCGCGCTTCGTCATCCTGATAATGTTCGTACTCACGATCGCGCTGCATCAAACCAAACCCGCGAGGAGACTCTGCGTTGAAGCTGCTGACGGACGTGACGCGCGGCGTACACAGCGGGCGCCAGATCCATTCGCCGGTGGACATCTCCATCAGCAGGCCATCGGAATCGTGGACTTCGGGGCGAAAATCACTGGCGGGCTTCGGAACGCCGTCACCCCACTGCCACATGCTGGTGAGTGGACCCAAGCCGAGCTTTTCAATCGGCTCGCGAATCACCACCCGAGCCTGCACGTCCAGCACGGTGTCTTTGCCGGGATGCACGGTGAACTGGTAGAGCCCGCCGACCGACTTGCTGTCCATCACAGCCCAGAAGCGTGCGGCCTTGGCATCGGGAGCGGGGCGTTCGAGATAGAACTCGCGAAAGACGGGAAACTCTTCCGGCTGGGGCAAACCCGTGTTGATGGCCAGACCGCGGGCCGAAATGCCGTAGTTGTGATCGTCGCCAATCGCCCGAAAGTAACTCGCCCCGAGAAAGGCCACGACTTCTTCAAACGGTTCGTTGGCCCCGTAGTGCGACCACAAACGGAAGCCCGCAAAGCCGACTGCGTTGCCAAACTCCACGTCTTCGGGGGTGAAGTCCTCCCAGTCGTAGCGATACAGCGAGGTGGAAAACTCGATCGGCTCAAACGACTTCCACCCGCCAGTCGCCCCGGTGGGCCGTTGGAACAACTGCACCGGCTCTTCAAACAGATAGCCAGGGTGGAACATATCGAGCTGGAATTCGCCGGCCTCCTGCCAAAGGCGCTTTTCCGGCAGGAAGCGGACCTGCCGATACAAATCGTAGTCCAGGCCAATCAGCACTTCGCTGGTGCGCAACCGCGGCAACACGCCACGGCCCTGAATGTCCATGTCCCGCCAGAGTTGATCAAACGTCGAGAGGGGGGCGGCGTCCGTGGTTGCGGCCACTGCCGCGCCCGCAGCCAGGGGCGCATCGGCGACTACCGGAGGTGCGGCTTTCGCTGCGGAGATCGAACCTGCCATCAGCCAGCCCACGGCCAGCCATGCCACAATGGGGAGCGGCCGGAATCTCGCGCGTCCGGCCGTACAGCGACAACGCAACTTTGGCAGCATGGTGTCAGATCAGTCTGAAGTCTGAAGAAGGTGAGTTCCGTTCGGCGTGCGGACGCCCCCGGCGCGGACCACGAACGCCGGTCCCGCGCAACTGCCCGGTTCCCTGTTCGCCGCGATTCCAGTCCAAGGCTGGTACCCTGCTCATACTGGCATTCTGTGGGGGAGTCGTCCAGAGCCCCCCAAGGAGAATTTTGTGCGTGTGGCGGCGAAAGGCTAAGTGGCCTATGCAGACGGATTTCCGGAAGCGCCACGGGCGGTGATACAACACCTGTATTCCGGCTCTGCCCGTTGGGCGCAGAGTCGCAGACCAATCGGGAGATTCTGTTCCGTCTGCTCACTCGCGTCGCCACGCACGGTGGTCTACCATCGCTCAATGCCGGGTTTACGGCTGTCCTGCCGATCCGATTTGGCAGACTGGTAGCGCCGGGGAGCGAACAGGATTTCAAGGCTGCTGTGCCCGCCGTCTGCTTTCGCACCGTCACACCCTCAAGTCATCCATGCTCCGTCGCCCGGCCTGGCAGGCTCTGGCGACGGTTCTAACACGAAAGACAAGTTGCACCCATGAAGCCCAAGGACTATCGCGCCGACGTCGATCAGGCGATTGCCGACATCAATTTCGATACGCACAAGTACCAGGTGGTGTTTGAAACCACGATGGGAACCATGACGGTCGACACATGGCCCGACGTGGCGCCGGGGCATGCCAAGAACCTGCTGGGACTGGCCAAGATCGGTTTTTACGACGGCATTATTGCCCACCGCATCATCGATGGTTTTGTCGTCCAGATCGGCTGCCCGCAGGGGACCGGGACCGGCGGTCCTGGCTACACGATTCCGGCGGAATTCAACGCCCGGCTGCATGAAACAGGCGTGCTGTCGATGGCCCGCACGTCCGACCCCAATTCCGCGGGCTCGCAGTTCTTCCTGTGTCTCGATCGCGTCCCGCACCTCGATCGTCAGTACACGGCGTTTGGCAAACTGGCGGATGACGCCAGCTTGAAGGTGCTCGCTGCGATGGGCAAAGTCGAAACGGATTCGCGCGATCGCCCCAAAAAGGAAGTCAAGGTGATGTCCGCCAAGGTCGTCGCCACCCCAAAATAACTCACCGCAGTCAGGCCTCCTTCCGGGCGTTACGCTCGGAAGGCCCCTTCTGCTTCACGCTGCTGGCCCGTAAAGAGTGATGGATGGTCCTGACGTTAAACAGCCGGGCCTATGACCTCGTCGAAGAAACACGTGGACGCGAAGACTTCTATCGTGTCGCCCGGCAGACGCTCCCTTGCGCCGCCAGCATTTGGGATTACGGTGTCAAAACGCAAGGGAGCCTGCAGGCGGGTGTGCATCTGGCACGGGTCTGCCTCGCCGGCTTGGCCGATGTGCACGTGACCATGGGGCGGCTGGCCGGCCGCGGGTGGCCC
>JBGSIP010000020.1:0-3135 GCA_041742495.1 Planctomycetaceae bacterium | reverse complement strand
GGCATGCAGGTCAACAGTTCTACGGAACGCCGCATCATTTTCAGTGTGTGGGATAGCGGTGGGGAACCAACGTCGCGTGATAGGGTGGCCACCGCCGACCGCGTGACGCTGGTCGATCAGGGACCCGATGTATTCACGGGCGATTTTGGCAACGAAGGGACCGGCGGACACAGTCATCTCAAATTTCTGTGGCCGACGGGAGAGCGGCAGAGATTTCTCGTGACGGCCCGACCCGTCGATGAAACTCACACCGTTTTCTCGGGGTACTACTTCCGTCCCGATTTGCGCGAGTGGATGCTGATCTCCAGTTGGAACGCGCCGCACGAAGGGGGATATCTCCGCAGCTTGTATAGCTTCAGTGAGAACTTCGCCGGGCAGAATGGCCACCTGCTCCGCCAGGCGCGGTATGGCAATCAATGGATTCGCACCCGCGATGGTGTCTGGCGGGAACTGACCCGCGCGACGTTCAGCCATGATGTCACCGGCAAGGCTGATCGCCGTGATCGTGGCATGAGGATTGAGCAGGGCGAATTTCTGCTGACGCATGGAGGCTTCCAACCGCCACAGACGCCCGCGGGAACCCCCTTTGATCGACCGGCCGTGGGCACTGCTCCGGAAATCCCGGCTGCCCTGCTTCCGTGATTGTGCTCTTCAGGTCGTCCCCATGTCGCCACCGCCTTCTGCTGTTGAGGAAACGACTGTTGCAACGAACGTCGGCATCCGCTGGCGCTGGCAGCGGTGGGGACTGACGGCGTTCGCGGTCTATGTGGCACTTGTTGTCACGTTGATGCTGCTGGAACCGCTGTTGGTGTTTCCACGTCCGGCCCGTGCGCTCGCCGCTGCGGACATCACCAATTTGGGGGCGACCAGCGTCGAGTTTGCGTCAGCCGACGGTACCGCACTCCACGGCTGGTTGTTTGCCGCCGAGGACTCGCAGCGGGCCGTGATCTACTTCCATGGCAATGGCGAAAACGCGGCCATGAATGGAGAACTGGGAGCCCGCTTGCGGCAGTTGTGGCACGCGAACGTGCTGGTGCTCGATTGGCGCGGCTATGGTCGCAGTGCGGGAACCCCTCACGAAGCGGGCATCATTGCCGACGGATTGGCAGCCACCCACTGGCTGGCCTCCCGCCTTGACGTGCCACAGAAAGAGATCGTCTTATTCGGGCGATCGCTGGGGGGCGGCATTGCCGCTCAGGTGGCGGAGCAGTTGCAATCGCGCCTGCTGATTGTCGATCGGACGTTCGATTCCGCAGTCGCAGTCGCTGCCCAGCGATACGCCCTGTTTCCGGTGCGGTGGGTCATGCGGAATCAGTTTCGCTCTGATGAAGCGCTCGCCAGATTCGAAGGACGCCTCATGGTCCTGTTTGCTCCGCACGACGGATCGATTCCCGCCGAGAACGCGCGGCGTCTGTTTGATGTGGCTGGGACGGCCGCCGATAAAAAGACGCTGGTGTCGTTGGATGGGCTCGATCACAACGATCGACTCCCCGATGACATTCTGCAGCAGGTGGGGCAACAGATCGACGCAGAGTTTCTCACTCCTTGATGCACCGTACTCACTGGCAGATCACTGGGCGGCTCGCATCAGCTTGCGAGTCGCTTGCCCCACCGCCGATCATGTGTCGAGCGTGTCATCCTGCAGCAGGCGGGCGATCTCAGGCCGCGCGAGAAATCGTTCCATCCGCGTGAGACCCTTGCGAATGGTGCGCGTTCGTGCGCCTAAGTCAGGATGCAGTACCATGGTCGCGTGGCTGATGTGCGCCACACGGTCCATCGTGGCCGCGACCGACAGCAGCCGCGCTTCATATCCGGCGGCCTCCAGCCCCAGATGAATTGATCGTCCCGCCGTGTCTTGTTCTGGATCGTCGTAGCGCAGATTCAACGTGCTCAGCACTTCCTTGCGATAGAGCGCACAATGGCTGCGGATGAACGGGGGATAGACGGGGCGACGGCGATCACGAAACAACAGCCGCACTGACTCCAGCGGCTTGAGCCATTCGAGAGTTTGCGACCAGCCATCCTTGAACTCCAGCTTGTCGGTCCCGACTGCCGCGCAACGCGGGTGAGATTCCAACTGGGCCACCTGCCACGACAACCAGTCGCTCCGCAGTGCAATGGTGTCGGTGTGGATCGCCATGACGAGCGGCCCTTGCGCCGCGGCGAATCCGAGATCGACCGCTTCCTTGTGCCCCTTCTGTTTGACGCCGACATCAGCCGTCCGTTCAATCAGGCGGATCCAGCGAACCGAACGCAGGTAACTGAGTGACGCCTCATCCTGTGAGTCATTGTCAATGACAATCACTTCGTACGGCGTATCGCGCGTGTGATGGCGAATGGCGCGTAAACACAATCGCGCCAACTCGGCCGTGCGATAGTGGGGAATGATGATCGAAACGAGTGGACTCGACATGCTGACCCGTTGTCCGTACCGTGATGAACATCGCGCGAGACATCCCGCGAGCGCTGGGAAGATAGGCGGATTGCGTGGAAGCCAACAATCCCCAGAATTGTTGGTTGTCTGAGACAGCCAAATTCACTCGCTCGTCGCACCACGCGTGGTGGTCGAACGGCCGCGGCCGCGGTTGTGGTTTGGGGGAGCAACTGCCTGCAATGCATGGAGGGGGTGTGTTCGTGAGTCCACTCTTTGTGCGACTTACGGCGATCTCAGGATGGCGTTTCGTGTCCGGCAAATGATGTGTGGTGCTCCACGCGTGTGCGGGTGCTGCACAAAAATCAGGCACGTTGGACTGCAGGGATCACCAGCAGGCCAGAAATCTGGCGAAATTCCTCATGGCGCAAAAATTGCTATCAATTGTCGACTAGCGGCACTGCGAAGGATTCGCAGTTGACTCGTGCACGGATGCGGCGGAGGGCGCTCTGCCGAAGAGCCTCATCCCAGTTTCCACGTACCCCACGTTAAGGTCGCGTCAATTGAGTACGACAGTTTCGAAATTTGTGACGTCCCACGGGTCTTCACCGGCGAGCGGACCCGGCCGGGCGTCGGGTGGTTCCGTTGGGTCGGCCCGCGCGGCCGCCATTGCCGCTGTAACAGGATATAAGTCAGTGCCCCCAGCGATGAACTTTCAGGAAGAGCCGACCGGTCTGCTCTACATGTGTAATGTCTTCTCCAAA
>JBGSIP010000019.1:0-6080 GCA_041742495.1 Planctomycetaceae bacterium | reverse complement strand
CTTGGCCTCTTCCTCATCGGGCAGCAGGTTGCTCAGGCGCGCCGTTGGATCGGGAGCATCGAACTTGGCTCCCTCCGCGATCCAGGTCTTAATCGTGTTGAGGGTGGCGTCGGGCAGTTTGCGATTGCCGGGGGGCATCCGCGGTTCGTCAATCCCCGCCATCAGGGTGTACAGCGGGCTCTGTTCCGGTCGACCCGGCTTGATGACCACGCCGCTTTGGCTGCCCCGCAACAGACTGTTGAAATCGGCCACACTGAACTCGGCCGCCGTGTTTTGTCCACCGTGACAGCGGAGGCAATTTTCGACCAGCAGCGGAGCAATGTCATCCTTGAAGGAGACGCCCTTGCCGCCGGTCGCCGGGGCACCTCCCGGGGTGGTGCCTGCGGGGCTGCTGTCCGTCGCAGAGACGTAGCCCGCCGCTTTCAGCGTGGCCCGGTGCCGCGTTGCAAAGGCCTGCAACTCCGCCACACCGCGTTGCTCGGCGTTATTCGCGGCGGTGGCGATGGTGGCGATACGGCCTTCCAATTCCGTCAATTTCTCATCGGCAGCCGCGTATTTTTTTTGCTTCAGCAGCGTAGTCACCGCGCCAAACGCCTTGTGAATGGCAAAGGCTTCCTGACGCTGCTCGGCGGTCCAGTCAGCGGTCACGGGAACCGCCAGCCACAAGCCGCTGCACAGCACCGCGCACACCATCAGCGGCCGTACCCGGTCGCTCCAGAAGGCTTCTGCCATAGCCACTTGTCCCGCTGACGCATTGTTCCGAAATGGCAACTTCAGGGCCTTTTGGCTGCCGCCGCCCGGATTGTTCCCAGGATAATGGCGTTCCCGTTGCCAGCCCCATCGGCCCCTGGTCGCGGGGAGGGACAGCTAATCACCCGTCAGCCCACGACAAATGTTCGGACAAAACAGCACTGGAGGGCAAGTCTGGCCCGGAATGCCCCCTTGCAGGACGACCGATGGTGCCCGGCGGGTGCTCCGCCTGGGGTCCCCAACACATGCCCCCCCGACGCCCCGGCCGGGGTCACTCGGCGTCATGGCGTCTCAATACGAGCAGCGGGCAATGGGAGTGCCGCAGGACCCGTTCGGCGACCGACCCCAGCAGAAAGCGTTTCAGGCCGTGATAGCCGTGCGAAGAGATCACAATCAGGTCGGCCCCGACAGAATCTGCATAGGCGGCAACTTCCGCCCCAGGGTCCCCCGTGCGTACCAGAAACTTCACCGCAGTTGCCGAAAATCCAGCCAGAAAGCCCTGACCGTGCTTCTGGGCCGCTTGCTCCCGCTCATGATCGTCCAGGTTGCCCCACACCACGCCCGGAGCCACGACATCCAGCGGGAACAGCACGTGAATCACGTGGACATGAGACGGATCGTCGACCAGTTCCAGTGCCGTCTGCACAGCCGTCTGACAGTCCTCCGAAAAATCAATCGGGACCACCACCGCACGCTTGGGCAGCCAACTCATGAGCGTCTCTCCTGAGCGAATGAGGTTTCCGCAAGCGCTGCCGATGACATCTCCGCCAGCGCCACCGCTCAGTTTACCAGATTGCAACAGGACTTGTGCCGATTTCCGGGGGCTGCGGCAAGCGGTCACGGGGCTGGCCAGCATTGGGGTCGCTCACCCCATCGTTCCACACAGGCCCGGGACGTCACACCGATCAATCGGCATCCAGGGTATCACCCGTGTCGATCTGCAGTGGACCCTGCAATTCGTCCACGTCGCTAGCCGGCAGCCACAGCACTTTGGTGACGCAAAACACCGTCAGTGACAAAATGGTCGAGATCGAAATGATCATCATCGCCCAGCCGGCAGGTTGCATGACACGTAATTCCTTGAAGTGACCGATGGCAGGAATCAGGCAGGAAGCCGTATCGCAGGGGAGGGCGAATGCTTGGGAAGCCGACTCCCCACACTCGTCATCAGATTCGTTTCTCAGCCTGCCAGCGTTTCCCCCCAATATGGGCCATCAGCATCAGGAACGCGCCGATCAACGCCGCGAAGACCAGCGAATACTGGGCTGCAGGAGATTCTCGAACCGCCTTCAAATACTCTTCGGATTGATACCGGCAAAACAAGACAAAAATGGCCAGCAGATACAGTGGGGTGATGTATTTCAGCACGAACTGCACCACGCGCGGTACCTTCAGGCGGGCTCCCAGATCCAATTCCTGTTCCCCCACGTCAGTCCCCAGCACAAACCCGTACAGCACCGCCTGCAGCGATGCGAATACAAAAATCAAAAACGTGCCGCACCAGAAATCGAGCGTGTCCAGGGCCTTCACATCTTTTGAGAAGTAGCAAACGAACAGGGTGCCCAATGCGGCCAGCAGCCCCAGAATGGCCACCGAAGCATGCCGCTTCATCCCGGTCGCTTCTTCCAGAAAGGCAATCGAGGGCTGAAGCATGGAAATGCTGCTGGTCACTGCCGCCAGAAACAGCATGAAGAACCACAAAAATCCAAAGAACGCCCCCAGCGGCATCATGGCAAACACATTGGGCAACGCGACGAACCCCATTCCAAATGTGCCGAACGTCGCGGCTGTCGCTCCCAGGAAGATGAACGCGGCAGGGAGAGTAATCATCCCTCCGAGGCACACTTCAAAAAATTCGTTGACCGAACACGACGTCAACCCGCTCAAGGCCACGTCGTCATCGTCCTTGAGGTAACTCGCATAGTTGATGATCACACCAAAGCCGACGCTCAGGCTGAAGAAAATCTGCCCCGCCGCCGCCAGCCACGTCTTCGGCTTCTGCAAATACGACCAGTCCGGATTCCACATGGCCCCCAGTCCGTTGACCACGTTCTGTTCAGGGTGTCCCTCCAGCGGAGGAAGCGTCAGCACCCGCACCAGCACGCAAACCGCGCACACCAACATTAACGGCATGGCCACCTTGCAAAACGATTCAATCCCCTTGCTGATGCCGCGGTAGACCAGCACAAAATTGATGCAAAACACGGTCCCGAGGACCGCCAGCATGCCGGTATGTCCGCCGTCAAACAGCGACGCATCGCCATTCGCACCGATGGACGTGCTCCAAAACTGGCCACTCGCTTCACCTGTCGTGGTCGAGGCCGCAATGTTGATCTGCGTGAACTTGTCACCGAACAAGTGGTCGAGATAACCAATCGCGTAATACAGGCACCACGCTTCGATCACGACGTAGTACATGTAGATGATCAGCGGAATCATCACCCCAATGGCTCCGGCGTACTTGGCCAACGGGTGCCGGCCAATGACGGCAAAAATGCCAGGTGCCGAATGAAAGCCGCGCCGACCGGCGTGCCGTCCCAGCGTCCACTCCGCCCAGCACAACGGAATGCCCAGCACCAGCAGCGAAATGAAATACGGAATCATGAACGCGCCGCCGCCGTTCTGCGCGGCCTGACCGGGAAATCGCAGAAAGTTCCCCAGTCCGACCGCCGATCCCGCCACCGCGAGAATGACCCCCAATCGAGTCCCCCATTGTTCTACGGACGCAGATGAGCGGGGAGCAGCCGGAGTTTGGTCGGCCGCGGGCGGTTGTCGTTGCGTCAACGGAATCTCCTCATGAGATCAAGGGTGCCGACGAACGCGCAGCGACGGCATGACTGCGGACCAGCCCATGGGATCGCTTCCTGTTGGCCCGCTGTGCATGAGACTGTCCGAACCGGGACACACTGTCAATATTGCCGCCGCCGCAAAGTGGCACCCGGCGTCAGGTTCCAGCGGCCAGCCATGTCGCCGCACAGGCCGTCCCGCCCCTCCGCAGATCGGGTGCTTGGCAGAGTTCCAAAGGAGATTTCCGGCCTCGGTGTCGCCCACGCCGCCACTCACGCAACTGACACTCGCGCAAGACGAGGCGAGCCCCAGCGGCACTCGAACCAGAACCAAGGTTCGCATCGGTGGAAAAAGTGGCCTGATTACTGTCTGATACCCGGCCTGCCCCAGTCATGGCGCACAGACGGGCGGATGAAAACAGATCCCGGTTGACAGGTGTCGAGAGAGAAGGCCATCGGATGTATAAAGTCACGTTGATTCCCGGAGATGGAGTCGGACCGGAAATCGCGGAAGCCACCCGGAAATGCGTCGACGCAACCGGCGTGAAGGTGGACTGGGACGTGCAGGAGTGTGGCATTGAAGTCATTCAGGCCACCGGCGGCGTCCCCCCCGGCGTGATGGAATCGATCCGGGCCAACAAAGTCGCCCTCAAAGCTCCCATCACAACTCCCATCGGCAAAGGGTTCCGTAGCGTCAACGTTTACTTGCGTCAGGAACTTGGGCTGTATGCCTGCGTGCGTCCCTGTAAGACCTATCCCGGTGTGAAGACCTTCTTTGCTGACGCCAATGTCGATCTGGTCCTCATTCGTGAAAACACCGAAGACCTCTACACCGGTGTCGAGTTTCAAGCCGGTTCCGAGCAAGTCGCCCGGCTGATCACCACGATCAACGAACTCTCCTCCGGCAAGAAAATCAACACGTCGCTGTCCACGACCGGCGTGAGCATCAAGCCGATTTCCGTGGAAGGCACACGCGACATCGCCCGCTATGCCATGGATTACGCCGTCAAATACGGCCGCAAGTCGGTGACGTCGGTCTGCAAGGCGAACATCATGAAATACACCGACGGCCTGTGGTATGACGAATGTCGTGCCGTGGCGCTGGCCTTCGGTGCCAAGTTCGAATGGAGCGATCTGGCGAAGGGGGTCAGCCCCGATCCAAAACTCGTCGGCAAGGTCGCCGATGCCAGTCAGGTCGTCTACATGGAACGTCTCATCGACAACATGTGTATGCAACTGGCTCTCAAGCCAGACCTGTACGACGTGATTCTCACGCAGAACCTCTACGGCGACATTCTCAGCGACTTGTGTGCCGGTCTGGTGGGCGGGCTAGGAGTGGCTCCCGGAGCCAATATTGGGCCAGACGTCGCCATCTTCGAGGCTACTCACGGCTCGGCCCCCAAGTACGCCGGACAGAACAAGGTCAACCCGACCGCCCTGATTCTCTCCGCCAAGCTGATGCTGGAGCACCTGGGGGAAACCGACGCCGCTCAACGGCTGGAAGCCGCTGTGGCAGCCGTCATCAAGGAAGGCAAGGACGTCACCTACGACATGAAGGACAACCGCAACGACCCGACCGCCGTGGGCACGCAGGAAATGGCGGCCGCCATCTGCGCCAAGCTGTAGTCACACATGAGAGCGGCCCCGCCCGCCGATTCTCCCTAGAAATCGGCGCGGGACCGCGGATCGGCCGTTAGCAGCCCGTTGAACAACCGCAACCTGCAAAACCGGCGGTTGGTGACGTGTGTCCGCTGGGCGAGCGTGGCGACTCGGGCGATTCAGCCGTTGTGAATTGACCTGCGCAATGGTCTGCCAGCCGGCACCTCAGGTTCGGCGGCAGACGCAAACAGTGGCAGCCGCGGTCCAAAGTGCATTGGTGAGACGGAGTGGACGGTCATGGATTGGCGGGGCGTCATCTCCGGCCAATCCCGTTCGCTGCCAGCCATGCTCATGCGCGGCGGACTCGTCCCCCTGTCGTGGATCTATCGCACAGCCGTGGGCGTCCGGAATGTCGCGTTTGATCGCGGCTGGAGAACTGTTTATCGACCGCCTGTCCCTGTGATTTCCCTCGGGAACGTGACCACAGGCGGCACGGGCAAAACGCCACTGGTGGCCTGGCTGGTCCACTGGCTGGCTGGGCAGGGGGTTGTGCCCGCCATCATCAGTCGTGGGTATGGCAGCCAGCGCGGAGAACCCAACGACGAACGACGTCTGCTCGATCGACTCTGTCCCGGTGTGCCCCACGTCCAGCGTGCCAGCCGACAGACCGCAGTTAAACGCTTGCTGGAAATTGCTCCCGCCACGCAGGTCATTGTCTCAGACGACAGTTTTCAACATCGGCAATTGGCGCGCTGTGTCGACATCGTCGTGATCGATGCGCGCGAGCCGTTCGGCTACCACTGGTGTCTGCCCCGCGGACTGCTGCGCGAACCACTCTCGGCGCTCGCCCGCGCCGATGCCGCCATCATCACCCGGGTGGACGAAGCGAACTGTCCGGTCGCCGAAATCACCGCCCACCTCCGGTCGGCTGGCCTTCGCGGCCCG
>JBGSIP010000018.1:0-7697 GCA_041742495.1 Planctomycetaceae bacterium | reverse complement strand
GACGGCGGTGGCGAGGCCATCTCCACGTGATAGGTGTTGGTGCCCCAGTGAACCTCCACTGTATCGAACGGATGGTAGTACGGAGCGGGCACCGGGGCGCTGAAGGGGTCGACCAGCACGCTGACCTGTCCCACACGCACGCCGTCTTTGTCCTGGGTGTACCGCATGACGTAGTGCCCGTCGGCGTCTGTCGTCCCTTGAGAAGGCCGTCCATCAGGGGGTTGCATAATCAACACAATCCCAGCCCGCGGTCTGCCATCCACGGTGATCCGTCCGCTGACCTGCCCCAGGCTCCAGTCAGCATTGAGCCACAGCACAGCGCCGGCTCCGCCAGCGGCAATAGCCAACAGCGACAGAAAACGCAGAGGATATGCCGCGCGCATGGATGCCTCGTGACTAAAGCCAACGATCTACTCGCCAAACAAAAAGACCGCGAAATCCATGCCCATGGATCGCGGTCTCACAGCCTGCGCCGACAACTACTTGCTGACCGCCACGTCAAACACATTCTTCTCCCGTGGATCAATCGGCACGTCCTGGAAACGTGAGAAGTACTTCTTCGGAATCGCCTTGAAGAGCTCGACAGATTCCCCCTCCATCATGTCACGGCACAAGGGATCAAACCACACCCCGACAGATCCCACCTTCACCCCCATGAGATCCTGGGTGTAACGCATTTCGTACACGCCGTCGGCATTTGTGGTGCCCTGAGAAGGCCTCCCATCGGGTGGTTGCATAATCACAATCAGGTTGGCGATCGGCTTGCCGTCCACCGTGATCTTGCCGGTCACCGGAACCACATCGGGCCCCTCCTGGGAGCAACCGCACAGCCATCCGGCAGAGGTCATCACGACGACGCCAAGCAGCCAGCGGACAACGCGCTGAAGACTCATCATTCATTCTCCCGCTGCGGAGCCAGCAGCAGTTCAATATGGGACTTGAAATCGCTCGGCGGCAGGGCGGTCGTGAGGCCCTGCAGATGTCATCGACCACCAGCAAACGACTGCGGAGTCCCGGGGGGGAGTCAGCAAAAACGTGCTGCTCCCCCGTCACCGAAACTCGCCTTCAAACACGGATGAAACCGCCGCGGTTAGAACTCACCGACCGGTTGCCCGTCGCCAATCGACACCAGCCGTTCCAGCGTGCTGTCAACCTGACCGCCAAACACGTTCTCGGAGCGGCCTTCTTCAGGCACCGGCTCAGACGTCCGGTCCAAATGAATGTTCTCCGAAACAAATCGCACGGAGCCGTCAAACATGCAGGTCTGGACGCCTCCCTTGTGATTGCTGGATAGCGAGTCGATCCGGTCGTTGCGGTTGGTCGAAATGCTATTGATGCCGCCGCGCAAGCTGAACCAGTGATCGAATCCCCCCCAGAATTCTGCGACGCCAAAGGCACCAATGTAGTTGGCGGCTCCATCAAAAAATGTGCCGCGTTCAAAGGCGCGCTCACCAACCATGATTGTGTTAGTGGTACCGTCAGTGATGTCCTTGAAGTTCCGAGAGGTATTTTCACGGAAGCCACCATTGCGATGAATTCCTCCGTTGTCGGTAACCCGCCGCACAAGGCGCGACGAATGTGCCAGCACGTAGTTGTTCGTGGGTGGCAGACAGAATCCGTCGCTCCATCCGGTCGCCGCGTCATTGCTGTGAAACGGGCGAGTGGAACCAAAACCAGGAATATCCCGCGGCCGCTGCAGCGGTCCCGTGTCTGACGGGCAACGGAACAGCGTGATCGGAGTTTCGATCAGCGTTTCATACTGAGCTTGCTGCAACAGCCCCCGGCTACCAGCGGGGCCGTTGAAGGCGGGCTGCTTGCCAATATTCAACGCATCGTAGACCGTACCCTGCTCGACAAACGGGAGCGTCAGCGCGAAACCGGACCAGCCCGATGCGCCGTAGTCCCCCGGCAAAGTCACGAACGGAATGTCGGCGATGGCACCCGGCGGGAATACACGAAACGTGTCATGATAATTGTGCAGCGCCAACCCAATCTGCTTCAGATTGTTCTTGCAGCTTGAGCGGCGAGCCGCCTCGCGCGCCTGTTGCACAGCCGGCAGCAGCAATGCCACCAGAATGGCGATGATGGCAATCACCACCAACAGTTCAATCAGTGTAAATCCCGCACGCTTGGACATGAAAAGTACCTCCACGAAGTGTGACGAAGAGAATCGAACACAGACCGGCATTCCTGTACACCGGCCAGACTGGACGCTGGCCAGATCGGCGACAGGCGATGGGTTCGGGAGATTTCCCTGCGCAAAATCGAATTCTGTCGGAGGTTTTTCTCTTTCTCGGAAGTTTTTGGGAGAATGCCTGCTGACGCTTCACCGAACATGCACCCCGTGCGCGCACCGTGACCGATGCTCCAACTCAAGGAAGACGCGCGGCAACCACGTCCCCAAGGTCTTGGAACGCAGGCAGGTCTGGTCGCAGGTCGACGGCAAGAAAGCCGCCGCCGTAAGCTGCCGTCCATGCAGGACAATGAGCCTAGCCACCTTCACGACGGATGTGCAGGAAGTTGGCAGGCGAGCCGTAGCCAGGATCTTCCCCGGCAAGCGCCAACCGGCAAGAGCGAGTTGCAAACGCGGGCCCGTCCCGCGACGCTCAATTCATGTCGAAGTCAAACGTGACCGAAGTTGCCGACACGGCGGCTGACAGCCCCGAGCGCTCCATGTCGACATACTTTTTGGGGATATCGTCGGCCTTGCCGTAGACAGAGCCTCCATCGGGGTCCTGGGGATTCGCCAGCACCAGTGGCGGCTCCACCCACACGCGATACTCACCATCCGGCAGCTTCAGC
Source organism: Planctomycetaceae bacterium (assembly GCA_041742495.1). GTDB lineage: Bacteria > Planctomycetota > Planctomycetia > Planctomycetales > Planctomycetaceae > JBGSIP01. The sequence continues at coordinate 4,895 of JBGSIP010000018.1, read as the reverse complement.
GTATAGGTCCCCCCCTCCCCAACCTCAGCGGTGTCTGAATACCCCGTATTCGGCTCTTCAAACCCAATCTGACCCCGCTTGATCGGCGTACCTTTGTGGGTCACCTTGCCAGAGACATCACGGAGAACCGGGGTGGGAGCCTCGAAGCGGCAACCCCAGACCAGACCCAACGTGGTCACCAGCAGCAAAAACTTCAGGCGGGACATGAGGGAGAATCTCGCGACACAATCGAGTCAAAATGAAAACCACGTGGCAGCCCCCGATGATCAGGACTGCCACGTGTTCACGCCATAAACAGATGCGCCCACTCCGCCCAACCGCCAGGGGCGACTAGAACTCGCCCAGCGGGTTGCCATCATCACGGTCGGCCAGGTTCTTGTAGGTGCCGAGGTTGATGCTGTCGCCAACGAATCGCACCCCGCCATCGGCCAACGCCACCTGCACCCCACCGCGGTGAGGTGAAGTCAGCCGGGTGTTGCAAGTATTCGCGCCCGCGTAAGCGCCATTGTTGCCATTCGCATTGGGGGCCTGGCGAATCGTCGTGATGAGGTACGACCGACAATCCGTCGTACTGGCGCCGGCTGACGAATGGGTACCCGTTGACGAATACGTTCCATCGCCATCCGGAACGCGAATGTTCTTGCTTCCCATCCAGATGCCCGCCCCCACCGCGTCCCAGTTCACCTGAACAGTTCCGTTCGTCAAGTAAATATTGTCCGACTGCTCCCCCAGAATCATTGTGTTGCTCAGACCGTCCGTCACATCACGGAAGCGAATCGAACGACTGCCGACAAACATGCCCCCCGCCGAACAGTGATTGTTCGTCCAACTGGTCTTGTCGGTCGTCGGGTGGTTGTTGCTGCCTGCAATCCCGATGTAAGACGTTTCCATGAACGGTCCGTTGGGAGTCACTCCGTTCGTCTTCAAGCGTTCCCGAAAATTCGAGGGACACCACAGCGACTCCAGAAACACGTCGGTAATCTTGTCTCGAAACGCCACGTCATTGGCGGCCGCCGACACGGAACCTCCCCACCACTGTGTGCCGTTATTCATGTGCACGGCAACCGTGTCATACAACGGTCCTTGCTCCATGTTGGGCAACAGGTGGACAAGGAATGAGGGACCGTGATTTTGTCCGTTGACAGGGACCGCTGCCGGGGGCAACACGTTGTACGTATCGTGATAGTTGTGGCAGGCCAGCGCCAACTGCTTCAAATTGCTTTTGCAACTCGATCGGCGGGCTGCTTCCCGCGCCTGCTGAACGGCAGGCAGCAACAACGCCACCAGAATGGCGATGATGGCAATCACCACCAACAGCTCAATCAGCGTGAACCCGGCCGAACGCCGGCCTTGCGGAAACTCTTTCATGGGGTCGCTCCGAGAGAAGAAATGGTCGTAAGAGCACGACAAATCAACGCAAGAACATGCGCGCAGACATGCTGCCAAGGCGTCTCGATATTCGCAACCAAATTTTTCCGGGCTGCAGTCGCCGATCGCGATTCCCCTGCAGATTCGCGTGCCAAGGCGGCGCAAACGCACACGCAGTCTCATGTTGCGGCGGCCAGCATGGCCCACAGCCCGCCGTAACACAGTCGTCCCGGCAGGCTCCCACCCGTCGGCACGTCAAAACTCCCAGGTCGTTTCCGGCTCCAGGATGTCGATTGTCTTGGTCACCACGATTTTCTTTGCACGCAGGATCACTGAGTCCTCTTCGGGCTCCAGACTGTCCCAGTTTTTGGGCTTGAACGTCGCAGGCAGGTCGATGATGGTGACCGTCACTTCTGCGGGTCCCGCCACCACGCCCCCCGGTCGCGTGTCAAACTTCCCGTCAACGATCTTGAAGTACGACGTGCGCCCCCCGTTGGGGTCCTCCGTCTGCGGGTCGCAATTCACTTCGGCATAAATGATCGGCTTGCCCTCGTGGGTCGCCGTTCCATGGACCATCACAATTTGCGGTCCTGATGGACTGCAGGAGCTGCCGGTCAGCAGGGCCAGCATCAACAGCAGATAGAGACTTGTACGACTACGCATGGAAGAACACCTTGCACGGAACGCGCGGATCGAAGGGGACAAATGGGCAGCCAGTCGTTACCGCCGGCTCTCTGAACAATCGCAGCCAGACACCGCAGGGACCAGCCAGCCGTCAATTCGGCAGCCCTGCAGCAGGCTTTGAAAACGCGACAGACCACTGTCGATCGCTCGGCCAGTGGTCTGCATGTGAACTGAAGGGCAGCCAGACTCAATCAGAATTCGCCGACCGGGTTGTCGTCAAAGCGCGCCAGCAAATTCTCGAACACCGAGTCATACCCGCCGGTGACCGTGCGGTAATCGATGTTCTCACTGATGAACCGCACCGAACCGTCGCACAGCACAAACTGTGCTCCGCCGCGATGCCGCGACGAGAAGGACGAGCGAGCCTGATTGTCCGTATGGGAGGGGCTGTTAATCCCCAGTCCGCCCACGGCCAAGGCGTCCGCCGCGCCCGAGTTTTCACGGGGTCCGTTGTCTGCTCGCAGGAAGTACATGTTGGCGGCTTCACCCGTCCGGATGGTGCTGCCGTTGATGGAATATTCCCACGCCCGTTCACCCACCATGATGGTGTTCGTCGTGCCGTCCGTGATGTCCTGGAAATTGATGTCGGAGTTGGCATTGAAGACGCCCTCGACCCACAGCCCCACCGTCATCTGGTTCCAGCGATCGACGTTCGCAGACGTTCGGGCATCGCGGCCGCGGCCCATGCTCCCCACGTAGTTCTGCAGCGCCACCGAACGCCCCGAGGCGGACCCTGTTCCGTATTGCACACCGTTCACATCACGCGGGCGACCGCACGCAGCGTTGCGCATCTGATTGGGCGACGGCTTGGGATCCGACGGACACAGGAACGATTCCACCGGCTGTTCCATCAACTGCTGCACGACCGGGTCCGCCAACGCTTCCGAAGCCCGGCGGCGGCTGACCCCCAGCGTGTCGTACTGCGGGCCCAGTTCCATAAACGGCAGAATCAACGCCACCCAGGAGTAGTCCACATATCCGCGAGTCGTACCGGACGCACCCGGGGGGTAGACCTGCACCGAGCCTGAACCGTTGTAGCCGTTGATCTGTGTCGAATAGCCCGAGTACGCTGCGATGACGCCGCAGGGGAATTGACGGAACGTGTCGTTGTAATTGTGCAGCGCCAACCCAATCTGCTTCAGGTTGTTTTTGCAACTCGAGCGACGAGCGGCCTCACGGGCCTGCTGCACGGCAGGCAGCAGCAACGCCACCAGAATGGCGATGATGGCAATCACCACCAACAGTTCAATCAGTGTAAAGCCAGAACGCCTGGGCATGGGAACTCCTTGAGACACCCGAACGGGCACCAGTAGAACAAAAAAAATGCGTCAGCCTGGTTCGCAGCGACGGCGACCATGCTGCTCAACAACGCAAAGACAGGTCTGGATATCTTCCCGCGTCGGTTTAGAAATCTGTCGGAGATCCTGCAATATTTGACAAGAATCTGCAGAAATGAGGCCCAGACCCGGCTTCCGCAGCCAGTAAAGCCCACCGAATGTCCCCCGGCGCGTGCGGACCGGCGCGTGTTGACCTGCGTGACGTATGAGCAATGTCGCGCTGGGGTCGGGAGTCCCGGAGCCAGTCGAACAGGCAACCCGAACTGACCCAGAGTAAGATTCTCCCGTTGGGAACCACGGCCGGCTTATCCGGCAGTGCGGATTGCCAGGTGCCACGGCTGGCTTGCCCGGCCGTCCCGAACGACGAGTCACTCGCCCGGAACGTCCCCGTCCAGCGGCACGGCGACGACAGAGTACATCAGGCTGTAACGGTTATCGCCCGAGATCTCGAGCCCCCCCATCGTCACTTCACCCGGCTTGTCGATCCGCCGCTTCCACACACTCATGACATTGTCGATCGACACGCCCGAGCCAATATCGAGACGTTCCGGGCCATTGCTGATCGAGTATTCATCGACCCCCACAAAATCCCAGGTCGGCTCGTAGTCCCGGAACAGCCATTCCGGCGTGGGGCAGCGGCGATCCATCATGACGTACAGATCGCACGTATTGGCGACCTGAATTGTCAACTCGAAGTTATCCGCCAGCTTGTCGTCGTTGAACGTCCGCAGCACGTCCCCACCCTTGAGATAGGCAGGGAGTCCGTGCGTCGCGACACCGTTGTACTCGTGACCACGGTCGACGTAGATCGGCTCGTCTTCCCCGAACGCACCGCGGGCAATTTCGTAAAAGTACGGCGAATCGTGTTGCCGCAGATTGTCAAACACGCCCACGATCGTCGGGCGGCGATCTGCCTGCGGCCGGTGAGGATAGAACGTGTTATCATCCACAAAATACAGCCGGTCAATTTCGCCACTCTTGGCCACGTGATACCCCTGGCCCGAAGTCAGGCTGCGCAGTGTTTTGTCGGTCGATTTTGACGTCACGTCGATCTTGCCCGAAAACACCGCCACCGTTGCGCCCCCTTCGTCGTCCACGGCCACACCAAAATCGGTCCCGTGATCGCGAAATTCCACCTGCGAAGTCCCCAGACGGAAACCGCGTACGGTGTCAGGAACGCTGACCAGCAATTTGCCCGCTTTCAGATCGCAATAGGTCTCGTCCACCAGATTGACTGTCGTGGGGCCGCTCATGCGCAGCTCCACCCCGTTTCGCAATCGCAACGCGGCGTTGCCGCCCGCTGTGGAAAACTCGGTCCCCGCGGTCAGATACTGGCACCCGCTGACCCGCCCCAACTGCGGTTCTGATTCCGACAAAATGGCCGCCACCGCCAACTGTCCGGCAGGAACCTCGCACAGATCCTGCGCCACCAGCGACGTGCGGACCGAACGCACCGTCGGCAAGGCCACATCCCGCTGTTCAGCGGCGGGGTTGCCGGACCACCTC
>JBGSIP010000017.1:0-2012 GCA_041742495.1 Planctomycetaceae bacterium | reverse complement strand
CCGGCAGCGCCCGCACCGGCGCGCGGAAGCGGTCGCAGCGATTCTGCCCGCGTTCCAATCGGCAGAACGCAACTGGGCCGGGCGTCGAGTATTCCCGCGTCGATCGGTCACACCTGCGAAATCGTGTCGGCGTGTCCTTTTCGGCTCATTCCGCGTGCCGGGAATGTCGAAAATTATCCTCAGATGGGTGAATCCGGCACGAAACCTTGCGTTCCGTGTCTTAGGCGGAGAGGACTTCGGTCCGCCTGCCTGGATCCTCACAGGGGGGGAAAGACAACTTGGACCGTTGGCTCTGTCCAATACCAGGGCATGCTCGCACGCATGTTCTGTCTCGCTCTCCGTACAGCGATTGCGTGGGGGGATATCCGCCGTGGATATCTTGGCAATGGCTTCTGTGGGGTTTCGGCGTCACTCACCAAACAAGGTGTGAGGCAGCACAAGTCTGAAAAAACCCTGAGAAGACCCGTTCAAACTGTATTTCGGTGGATTCTGCCACGGATCAATTGGCTAGGAGAGCCGACCATCGTTGACGGGGGAACCCAGCAACGGACCTTCCGGTCCGTTGTCCCGGAACGTATGTGATTGGAGAGCCCGAATGAGGACCATCTTCACGACTGGCCAGGTTGCGAAAATCTGCAAGGTCGCGCCCAGAACCGTCAGCAAATGGTTCGATTCCGGACGCCTCCGCGGTTATCGCATCCCTGGTTCGCAGGATCGACGCATCCCGCGTGAGCATTTGATTCGGTTCCTCAAGGAACACGGAATGCCACTCGGGGAGCTCGAAAATGAAGCCATGGGCAAGATCCTGCTGATCGGCGTCGAACCCTCGGTTCGTGCCGGTTTGTCGGAAATGCTGTCCGCGGATGACTTCCGACTCGAATCGGCGGCGAGCGGTTTCGAAGCCGGTATCCAGGCTGAGTCGCTCAGCCCGGACGCTGTGATTGTTGATTTCGGCATGGGGCGGCAGGAAGCCATGATGATTGCTTCCAACCTCCGCCGGAATAATGAGTATACCGACGTCGTACTGGTCGGTCTGATCAGCGACGAAGACACCGCCAGTGGCTTCGATCGTTCGATCTTCAGTGAAACGTTCCGCAAGCCGTTCGACGCGGCCTTGCTGGCTGAACGCGTGCGAACTCTGGTCAGTCGCAAGAAGCAACTGGCCTAGAGGAAGTAGCCGGGCTCCGGCTGAAACGTCGCCCTCACAGGCGACACGCAATACCGCGGCATATCGGCGTCAAGGACGACCCCGATCGCCGCGGTTTTTTTGCGCGCCCGGTGGGGCTCGCTACTCCCATAAGTCCAGGTACCAGTCGTAAAACGCTTCCACGGCCTCACTGCGTTCATAAGCCCACTCCAGTGGAAACAGCCCAATTTCCACCAGCGTCTGCGTCCGCCGCGGAAACCGGTCGAACATATAGTCCAACGGACCGGGCAGCAGAATGTAGAACAGCAGCGACAGAACAATCGGCCCCGCCACCCATCCACCCGATTGCGAACGACCGCGACGCACCGCGGCGGGATGGTCCAGGTCTTCGATGATTATCTCGGCAGCGGTTGGCACAGCGCCGTCAGCACGACAGTCCCGCCACTGCTCGGCGGCGGCAGCCTGCGACTCCGCGAATTTCACCGCGGCGGAGTGCGCATCTCGCTCGCCAGACTGCGTTGCATCGGGCGCGCCATTCTTACCCGGCAACTCCAGAGGGGCTTGATCTTCAGTCTGCGCAAACATCAATCGTCGGGTCCTGAGTGCCTGCCGGGACAGCGCGAGACCGACTTGAGTCAGCCTCTCCTTTCCCCCACCATACCCCGGCTGTTGCCAGGATGCCACGTGAGGCGAATTGGCCACACGCGGGTTAACTCCTGTGCCAGGCACGGTTTGCCGCGCGGGCTGCCGACAGCCCGTTGGGCGTGTGGTGTTTTCACCACAGGGGGTGCTGGGGGCCCCGTGCGCGGTGTCAAGAATTCTGAAATTACGCAAGCTGCTTCTGCAGAATGACTTACGGCGACTA
>JBGSIP010000016.1:0-1728 GCA_041742495.1 Planctomycetaceae bacterium | reverse complement strand
CATCGAGATTCCCGGTTCCCGCCGCGAGATGCTCTGCCGCGCTGGCGCCGGCTTTGGCGCGATCGCGCTCTCGAGCCTGCTCTCTGAAGGGGGAGTTGCGCGCGCCGCCCTGCCAGCGCCCTCGGCAGAGGCGACCCTAGCCAATCACGCCGGCCCGCATCTGCCCCCCCGTGCCAGGAGTGTCATCTTTCTCTTCATGGAAGGGGGCCCCAGCCATCTCGACACGGTCGACCCCAAGCCGCTGCTCAACGAATTGGCGGGCCAGTCACTGCCCAAGAGTTTCGGATCGGTGATCACCGCCATGGGCGAATCGGCATCGCCGCTGCTGGCCTCCCGGCGCAAGTGGACCCGTTATGGAGCCGCGGGCATCCCCGTGTCCGACTGGTTTCCGCACGTTGGTTCCTGCGTCGATGACCTGGCGATCATTCGCTCCTGCTGGGCCGATGGCATCAATCATTCGTCAGGCGTCTGCCAGATGAATACCTGTTCGATTCTCGGCGGTCGTCCGTCGCTGGGCAGTTGGGTCTCGTATGGGCTCGGTTCGGCGAATCGCAATCTCCCTGCCTACGTGGTCGTGCAGGATAACAAAGCTTCGATCGTGAATGGACCACGCAACTGGTCCGCGGGCTTCATGCCCGCCACCTATCAGGGCATCCGGCTGCAGGAAGGGAACGAGCCCATCCCCAACCTCAAGAACCCGGAAGGGGTCACGCGCGACCGCCAACAGGCCAAGCTCGGTCTCATCAATGCCCTCAATACCAGCTTCCAGTCCCAGCATCCCGATCAAAGCGAGCTGGAAGCCCGCATCGCCAGTTACGAACTCGGCTTTCGGATGCAGTCGGAAGCCCCCGAAGCGGTCGACCTGACCAGCGAAACCGCGGCCACGCAGTCGCTGTACGGGCTCGATCAGGAAGAGACCTCGGTGTTCGGCCGCATGTGCCTGCTGTCCCGCCGACTCGTGGAACGGGGCGTCCGGTTTGTGCAGCTCTATCACGGAGCCGGCAGCAAATGGGACTCACACGCCAAGATCGAAGCGAATCACTCTGGCTTGACCAAAGCCGTCGATCGGCCCATCGCGGGTCTGCTCAAGGACCTGAAGCAGCGTGGCCTGCTCGACGACACGCTGGTCGTCTGGGGGGGCGAATTCGGCCGCACACCGATGTCCGAAAAAGGGGACGGCCGGGACCACAATCCCACTGGCTTCAGCATGTGGATGGCGGGCGGCGGCATTCAAGGTGGCCAGGTGATTGGCGCCACTGACGAACTCGGCCTGCGCGCCGTCGAGGATCGACTGCACGTGCATGATCTGCACGCCTCCATCCTGCATCTGCTGGGCATCGACAATCTTGCCCTGACCTACCTGCACAAAGGCCGCCCCGAACGTCCGACCATCAACGAAGGCCGTTTCTTCCGCCAACTGACGGGCCATGCCTGATCGCGCGGTCGCTGCCGCCGCCACCACATGGCCGCCCGTCCGTGGCCGCAAATGGACGCCTCTTGGCCGCCGCATGGCTGGCAGGCTCTCCGGGGGCGATGGAAAGTTTGCAACGCCCGACTTGAGGTAAAATTGACGTCTGGACTCAAATTTGTGGAATTGCTACAAGCCCGCCGTGATGGCCTGCCTGCCGGGGAGATTCTGCCCGGAGACAGTGCTTGTCTGTGATCAGCGGAACTTCACATTGGCTGCGGGCCCAGGATGGCAGCAGCGGTGATGGTCCTGTGTTCGCA
>JBGSIP010000015.1:0-6388 GCA_041742495.1 Planctomycetaceae bacterium | reverse complement strand
ACTCGCTCCTGCATGCATTGAATGATGAGTTGGGAGCGACGTTCAAGCGACTTCAACTTGACGACCGGGAAAAATCACCACTGACGGCTCGCAATCAGTCGATTCTGGCACATGGCTTTGAACGTGTTAGTGACAAAGTATTTGACCAGCTTTGGAAGGCGGCAATAGAGCTATCAGGGATTCAGACTGATGAACTCCCACTCTTTCCCAAGCTATCGAATGCTTGATTGCCACGACGTACGCCCCGAGAATCGACGATGAACCCACGCAGCATCCTGATCTGCACAGTCGGAACGAGTCTTTTTCGCCCCAACCTTGAAGGCCTCAATCGCAGTCACAGGGAGGGGAAGTCAGACGACAGTCGGGTCGCCTTGGCGGAAGGCTACGCGGCGCAGGACTGGACTGCCGTCGCGCGAGAGTTGAGCGGTTTATCAGCGACCAATCGAATATGCGGTGCGGAGATCAACTCCATTGCCAGCATGATCGAGCACGGCCATGTCCGTCCCGATTGCGGACTGTTCTTCCTGCACTCGGACACGGAAGATGGACGGAACATTGCCGCCATTCTCAAATCATACTTTGAACCTCATCATGCTCCGGTCGCGTCGGTCGCCGTCACCGACCTGCAGGACGTTGATCCCAAACGTTTCCGAACCAAGGGGTTGCGGACACTCGCCAAGGAACTCTGTCGAGTCATTCGCGAACGAACGCCAGCCGCCTGTGCGATCAATGCAACTGGCGGCTACAAGGCCCAAATCGCCATTGCTGTCCTCTTGGGCCAGGCGGTCGGGGTTCCGGTGTTCTATAAGCACGAACTGTTCAGCGAGATCATCGCTTTCCCTCTGCTGCCCGTCGCCCTCGACTTCGAGGTGTGGATGCGTGCCAGCGGCATGCTTGTTTCGCTAGAGAAGGCCACCGATCCGCTGCCGGCCGACGCATTTATCGACGAATGGAATGAGAGATACGAAAGCCTTGTAGATCGTATCGAGATCGATGGCACGGACTACCTGGAATTATCGCCGACTGGACAGATCTTCCACGAAACATTCCGCGAGCGATTTCGCACCAGCCGCGATCAGGTATTGCCGCCTGCGGCAATGACCAAACACGATCCTGTGTTGCATGATCACGGGGTGATCAATCAATTACGAAACGAGCTGCTTCGCTTTCTAGGGAAGCTGACTCGCAAAGTGCCGTTTGTCACTCGCTGCGTCACAAAATACTGTCACCCCCAACTGAAGGAGCCGCTCCGTTTTCGGGTCAAGGGCGATGAGATCGAAGGCATATTTAGTGACGGGACGCGGACTGTGAAGTTCGTCGTTCATACTACTGCGACCACAGCGGGTCAGACTTCGGCTTCGGTTGCAGCGCTGAACGAGTGGCTCGTGAGTGCTGTCTGACAACCTGTTCCGCGGAATTGCCGAGTTGCCAGCCCGGCATCTCCAAGACGCTTATTTCTGATTGCACAGTGCAACGCGCGGACGGCCGTTGGCGTCCGCGCGGTTCATGCGGTTCTGACCCCGAATCCCGTACCGGGGGCCATTGGACTTGGGGAGGGCAGGCCAAACGTCTCCCATGCCGGCGGGTTGGTGAGAGGTTTACACTGCAGGCATGTGGTGCACAGCCAGAAAAAGACGGCGCAAGCGACGACGATTTGTGTGCGCGTGTGTGATCCATTCCATGGCAGGAAGAGGCCACGCACATGTTGGGAATGTCCACGCTTGTGCATACCCGCGATTCGTAAGATAGTCTCCATGAAACATCAGAGCTGCTCCGCTCCTCGATTTCCGCATTCGGGAGCGCGACTAAGAACCATTTGCTGCCCCCATGTCATACAAAGTACCGATTGGAACGAATCACGCATGGAGCCGGATGATGCAACCCGCCTGTGGCTGCCCTTGGTCGGTTCAACAATTTTCATCTACCTACTCTCCACGCTTCCGCTCCCTCTGCTTGCGCTAATTCCTGTTCTTGCTGCGATCACTTACGCTATGCAAGCGCAGGTCTATCACACCCGAACCTTGGCAAGGGAGTTCTGGATCGCTATATACCTTCGCGACGGTAGTCCCATTCGCCGGTTTCTGGTGGGCACTTCGCTGCTTCGATGGATTGCTGTCGGTGCCTCTATTCCCCTCGCAGTTATTACCTATATTGTGGTCTATAGCTACGATGTCTGGGACTGCATAGCCGTCGCCGCTGGCATATACTCAGCACGAGTCGTCCATACGCAGCTTGCCAAACCGATTGACGCGAATGTGGCCGATAACTTAACAGAGCTTGCTCGTATCCGCGTTCATTATTGGCTGGCGATCTTTGCCGTGATCTTATCATTGATAGTGTCCAGTGTCGCTAAAGGAATCTCTTCCGATTACTCTCAGGCAACAAGTGACCAAATTGCGACCCACGTGATTGATTCGGTGAAACACCCGGTTAAGATTATAGAGTCTTGCGTGCGAACGCTCAAATATTTCGATATGCAGCTGCTGCGAGTACGTGACATCAATCGGAGGCCCTACGGATGGCTGATATACGCCTTCTTTCTTTTGCCGAATGCACTTCCAGCTTATGGGCTCGTTACACTTTATTCGGGAGTGGAACGAATCGCCAATGCGACGCTAAGAAAGTGACTAAGCACGGAGGCCTTACGATCGGGCTTTTGCTCTGCCTTGTTGGATGCGACATCCCCTACAAGGCTGAGTACGACAAAGCGATGGAACTCAAAGCTCAGGCGGAACAAGTGGCCGCAGGAGCGCGATCCGTCGCCGCAGAAGCTCAGGCCGTTGCCGCAGAAGCTCAGGCCGCCGCCGCAGAAGCTCAGGACTCGCTTTCACAGGAGCAGAATGCGATAAATCGTCTTTATACCGAGGAGTAATCACTGGTTACTTGAGCGGCGGTCTCAGAGTCATTTCCCGCCCTAAGCCAGCGATATAACCTCATGCCTAGGAGGCTGACAAGCAACCTGTAACAATGGCATCCGACAAGCGGTGTTAGCTTTGCGCCTTGAGATCGTATCTAACCACGATCTTCGAGGAAGCGAATCATGGATGCCCGTCTGCCGGATGCGTTTTGTGAATCTGTCGTGGCGTTCCTGCCCACGCAAGAGCCGCTGGGGAGGCAAGGTGGGCGGCCCGCCGTCCCGCATGCGGTCGTGCTGAAAGTGATCTGGTTCGTGTTAACGGTCGGCTGTCGCTGGAAAGACGTCCCACGTGAGTTCGGTTGCTGCGGTGAGACCGCTCGGCGACGTTTGAAGCTGTGGCCGGAGGTGAGGGTGTGGCAGCGAGTACATCTGCGACTGTTGGCGCTGCTTCGTCAACGTGGCCGTCTGAGTGCCCAGGTGGTGCTGATTGACTCGAGTCACGTGCGGGCGTTTGGCGGTGGGGATCGCAGTGGCCCCAGCCTCGTCGACCGCAGAAAACCTGGGACAAAGTGGACGTTGCTCACCGACCTGCGAGGGACTCCGCTGGTGCTTCGCAGTGCTCCCGCTCAGTCCAGTGATCATCACGAGATCCTGCCCACGGTCGCGGCGTATCCCTCGATTGGTGGCCAACCGGGACGACCTCGCCAGTCACCAGACCTGCTCTTCGCCGACGCCGGCTACGACAGCCAGTCCACTCGAGAGGCGTTGTCGGCTCAAGGCCTCGACTCCGCCATTCGTCACCGCAACCGCCCGCACGGTTCGCATCTGGGCTGTTACCGCTGGCCTGTCGAAAGAACCCTCAGCTGGATCAAAGGGCTGCGTCGCGTGCGCATCCGCTACGACCGCCACCCCACCTTCATCGACGCCTGGCAACAACTCGCCCTCGCTGCCATCTGCTTCAGAATCCTCCACCCGATCTCCTGACAGACCCGGAAAAGGCGGGTTGTTTGTTAGCCCCTTAGCCACACTATCGACAATGACGGCTACGTGGTCGAGCCAGCAGTTTCTGCGAACTGTCGGAGTCCAGTTTGCTGTCAGTTAGGAAGTTCGTCGCAATCGAAGGGGCGGCGGGAAACCTCTGGCACGGCCAACATTGCGGGCGGTGACGACGCACCGGAGGTGAAGTGATCTGCCACTCCGCAGCTGAACTGGTCTGTCGAAAGCACATTCCCCGGCACTCCGATCCGGGCCATGCCTCTTTCAATTTCGACTTTGGCGCTTGCCAAGAGTACGGCAGAATCGCAGACCGTTTCTACGCCGAGATTCGCTCGACGATATTGCTGTTCATGAGACTCGTCCTTTCTGGAATCATCAACAGATGCAACAATCACGTTATTCGGTTCACTACAAACAGTATTCCGGAATCGGTTTCAGGGCAGTGTGATTCCTTGCACACCTCTTACCCGGCCCGGCCCGTAGCACAAGGAAGCGCTGCATGAGTCACGGCAACGGAATCCGTCCCCCAGGCTACGCCATCAAGGTGTGCGAACTGTGGCGGCATGCTCTCGATGATCCTCAACAGCGTCGGTGGGCGCGAATAACCCTTCGCTTCGAGAACCCCGCCCCGGTGGAAGTTGCAACCGCTGACGGCATTCTCTTCGAGGCGGATATGCGTCCGGTTGCCTGGCCCTGCCGGTTGGTTGTGGTTGACGAAAACCTGCCTGCCGGTCAGCAATGGTTCGACAATGCCAGCCGATGGTGGAACGCGATTTACCTGCCGCGCTGGCGACGGCTGGCTGATGTAGCCGAAGATTTGATTCAAGCCTGTGAAATTGAATCGGTCGAGCTGAAGGTTTCTGAGACTACGGCGGAAGCGGGACGGATTGTTCTCGAAGAATCAATCGCGGCCATCGACCGGGGACTGCACTCAACGGTCATTCGTCACGTTGAAAACGGACTGTGGGAACCCTGCGACAACTCAGCACTGTCGTTCTACGACCATTCAGCGGAGAGCCTTTTCGGCGAGTCACTGCAGTGTCTTAGTGAGAGTAGCCTGAACGCATTGAGGTTTGCCCGACAGCTCACCTATACGGACGTGTTTGGCCAATGTGAGCCGATTGACAACAACTGCCGTCGTACCGATTTCCCGGTGAATCTACTCGATGCGTGGGTTCTGGCAGAGTGCAAGCTGCGGGACCACGTTGGGACGTCAAACGGGTTCTGCGAAGCGTTTGGATTGGAGCCAATTAAAGCCCCGTTCGGGATCAACTGTGGCCAACTGGACGACTATCGGGAAACTCTGGCGTTGATTCTGAAGGCAAACGGCCTGTCCGTGCCTGCGATTCCTGCCTGCCCCCCCAGTGAACGCAAACTGGCCAATGCGGATTGGCTCGAAGAGATTTGCCGACGGATTGCGTCTTCGTCAAACACAGTCAGCCCTCAAGTGAGATTGCAAAGGATGGAGGCGATCGAAAGGGATGTGCGAATGGGGAGGCTCTCTGCTGCTGTCGCAGCCGTGCCAGCGATCCCCCGCGACAACGCCCCCAGTAGCGACAAGAGCGGTGATGGGTCCGACAGTGGCGACGAGCGCACCGAGACAGGAGGTAAATCGTCGGGTGAGCCCGCAGCGAAAGACAAGCCACCTGTTCGCACGAAGAAGAGCACCCAGAAGGGCGATGCGAAGGAGAAGCTCTCTGCTGCGTTGGTGACCCATCACAAATACAAAAATGGCAGATGCGGCCAAACTGAACCAATTCAAAACAACGCACTGGCAAGGTTGGCAGGTGTCTCAAGATCATCGGCAGCACGATTCTTCACCAGCGAATTCGAAGGCTATCAGGCATACCGTCGGAAATGCACGAATGGGCGAGTGGTGATGATCTTGGCGAAATTAGCCAAAGATGTTGACGCACTTGACCAAATGGTTCAATTGGCTGTGGAAGTCAACGCGGAGACGAGAATGCCAGTTCGCAATTCGCGGCGGTCGGTCCCTCCCACCGGAAGGGACGATCAAACATGAGCGTTCCATCGTTCCACACCGAATGCGGAACACCTGGCAAAATTCCCGAATTCTTCTGACCCTGCATTTTCAGGGGGTTTAGTGCAGACCTCCAAGTGTTCCGCACGATTTCTGCGATTCATGCGGAACGATCTCACATAGGTATACGCCGAGTATTTCGCCCGGCGACACCCTGTGAGGTTATGACATGCTTGAGTCACTGCAAGACGGGCAGCGGCCCGTCCTACTGACGCTGCGGGAGACCGCGGCAGAGTTGCGATTGAGCGAACGCTCGATCGCCAATTTGATTGCCGATGGGCGGCTGCCGTCCATCAAGATCGGCCGGTCGCGGCGGATTCGCCGGGTTGACCTCGATCGGCTGATCGCCGACGGAGCGGAAGGGGGTGCCGTATGATCGCACTACAATCGAGTATCGCAGAGGGCGAGCGCCGCAAGGCGGAATCTCATGCTCTGCTGGCCACGCACCGGGGTGCGCTGATCCGGGCGGGGCAGCGGGCACTGCTGCAGGCGGC
>JBGSIP010000014.1:0-5061 GCA_041742495.1 Planctomycetaceae bacterium | reverse complement strand
CCGTGAGAGCGGCCACTTGTCGCTGCCTGGTGCAGCCACCCAGTATCGAGTTCCGCGGGGACACTTTTTCTTTCTGCAGCCTCTCGAACTTTTCGATTCAGAATCCGATACTTAGGGCCTATCTACAAGCCGATTGGGACCTGAGTGACACTTTTGCCGCCACATTTGGGACAGATTTACTGTTCTCTACGGCATTGCGCCCAGCCGACCCCCTACAGGCTGAATGCCCAGCTCCTGGATGCGCCGTTTCGCTGCGCCCAATGTCGCCGAAGGTTCGCAAACTGTAGTTGGAGCCCTGCAACCCATAAGCCGCTACCCCCGAGTGCGCGAACGGCCGCCACTCGAGCCTTTCTGGGCTACTGAACCGATTCGACGAAGCCGTCTGCAAAGGCTCGAAGACGTACGAATAAGCGGGGACATTTTTACTGTTTGCGCCACTTCCCATTAATCGCTTCAGCATCAGGTGCTTAGGCCGGAAATACGGCCCCGGTCGGCCCTGAGTGACGCTTTTGCCAGCACTGATGGAACAGATTTACTTTTCCCTACGACCGAAGACCAGGTTCCAGGCGTTGCTAGCACCAAGGACTTCGTTGATTTCAGAACTATAGATGTTTGGATACAGCAGTGCCCTTGCGAGATCATTCGTTCAAACTACTATCTATTCCGTCGATACCCACGATCCGCAGGGGTCGGTGAACGGCACCTGCATGCCCTGCAGCGTCATATGGGTGATCTCAAAACGGTCATGCAAGCCTTCGGCGGCCGCCTTCAGGAACGCGTCGTCTGGATGGCTGTCGGGCATCACCAGATGCGCTGTCATCGCCACCTGCGAGGTGTCCATGGCCCAGATGTGCAGATCATGAACGCGGCTGACACCCGGCAAGCCCGCCAGAAAATCGTGCACCGCCAGCGGGTCCACACTGTCGGGCACTCCGTCGAACAGCAGATGCAGGGACTGGCGAAACAGGCTCCAGGTGCCCCATAGGATCACAGCTGCGATCAGCAGGCTGACCACCGGGTCGAGCCATGCCCAGCCCATCCATAAGGTGAGTGCGCCGGCCACCACCACGCCGCCTGACACCAGAGCATCGGCCGCCATGTGCAGGAAAGCGCCGCGAATGTTCAGGTCATTCTCGCGTCCACGCATGAATAGCAGCGCCGTTGCGGTATTGATCACGATGCCCACACCAGCCACCACCATGATCGTTACGCCTTCGTTGTCGGCCATGGATTCTGGCGACATCAGCCGGCCCACGGCCTCCCACGCCAGCGCGCCCATCGCCACCAGCAGCAGCAGGGCATTGGCGAATGCAGCGAGAATGCTGCCCCGTTTCCATCCATAGGTGTGGCGAGGGTTGGGGCGCAGCTTGCCGGCCAGCGCGCCGCCCCAAGCCAGCACCAGCCCGGCCACGTCGCTCAGGTTATGCCCTGCATCGGCTAGCAGGGCAAGTGAGTTGATCTTCCAGCCGTAGAACGCTTCAATCGCCACGAAAGCGATATTCAGGCCGATGCCAATGGCAAATGCCTGGTTGAAGTTGGCGAGGGCGTTGCCGTGATCGTGTCCGGAGCTCATTCAGGCGTGTCTTTCTTGCCCGCGAAGGGCCTCTGTCAGTTGATCGGCCAGTTCGGCCCAGTCCGAATCCTGTAGCGGGGCTTCTTGAAGGGAGTTGGACTGGTCCGGCGACCAAAACGGCGTATCGGGCTGGCTTATGCCATTGGGCAACGGCGCGTGGGCGGTCAGGAATTGACGGTTTGCGGCCGGCTCGTTTGGCAAGCCCAGTTGGGCAAGCAGGTCGCGGAAACGGTGGATGGCGGGCTCCATGGCGATCTCCTCGGCAAATCAGATCATTTCCAGGGCGAGGGCAATGCCCTGCCCGCCACCGATGCACAGTGTCACGATGCCGCGCCGCAGGCCGTCGCGCTGCATGGAATGCATCAGCCGCGTCGCCAGAACCGCCCCACTGGCGCCGATCGGGTGCCCGTGGGCAATGGCGCCACCTTCCACGTTCACGACATCCTCGGCAAGCCCCAACTCGCGAAGACAGGCCAAGGTGATGGCCGCAAAGGCCTCGTTGATCTCGACCCGATCCACGTCGCCCACCGACCAGCCCGACCGCGCCAGCGCCTGCCGCACGGCGGGCACCGGTCCCAGGCCAAACAGCCCAGGTTCCACTGCGGCAACGCCATAGGACACCAGGCGGGCCATCGGCTTGAGGCCGTGTTGCTCAGCCCAGCGGCGCTCGACCACCACCATCGCCGCCGCACCTGAATTCAGCCCGGGTGCGCTGCCCGCGGTGATGGTGCCATCCATGCGGAAGGCGGGTTTGAGTCTGGCCAGGGATTCGGCCGTGGTATCGGGCCGGTTGTGTTCGTCTTTGGTGAAAAGCGTGGGGCCTTTTCGGCCAGGCACCTCTATCGCGGCGATCTCGGCGTCGAACTTGCCGGCCGCTTGCGCTGCGGCAAACCGCTGTTGCGATCGAAGGGCCCAGCGGTCCTGGTCGTCGCGCGAAATGTCGTAGCGCAACACCAGGTCTTCGGTGTGCCAGCCCGAATGCTGGCCGCTAAAGGCGTCGTTCAGCCCATCGTAGAGCATGCTGTCCAACATGGTCACATCGCCCATGCGCGCCCCCCATCGTCCTTGCGGCATCAGGTAGGGCGCGCGGTCCATGTTCTCCATGCCGCCGGCAATGCCGCAATCGACCATGCCCGCGACGATTTCCAGCGCAGCGCTCACGATACCCTGCGCACCCGAACCGCACACCCGGTTGACGGTCAAGGCCGGCACCTCCACCGGCAAGCCCCCCGCGATGCCGGCCTGGCGGGCCGGGTTCATCTTCACACCTGCCTGGATCACGTTTCCCATCACCAGGGTCTGCACCTGGTCGGCCTGCAGACCGGAGCGCTTAAGCGTCTCCCGGATCACCGCTGCGCCCAGATCGGGCGCGGGCAAGTCCTTGAGACTGCCACCGTAGGTACCGATGGCAGTGCGCACCGGGTGGCACAGTACCGTTTCAAACTTGCTCATGCTGGCTCTCCCTCAATGTTGACAAATACACCTTGCAGGTTGTGCTGCCCAGCCCGGGCAACGTGAGCTAGAAACGAAGCGCTATCTAGCCGGGCATCTGGCAGATCGCTCAGCACCGGGATCCAGGCATCCAGCATGCCGTTGACGCGCTGACGGTTTCGCTCACAAACCCAGACTTTGATCTCCCGTCTGTAAGCCATACGCATCGCGACCTCCAGTTTTCAGATTCCCAACAAAGTCAGTGCGCTCGATGCATCACACCCGCCAGATCGGTTCCCGGAGACACGGTGTTGAACACCGTGCCGAACTTCTTCACGTTATCGTGCAGCAGATCGATGCGACGGTCGACTTCGTCGGTGTCCACGATGATCTGGTAGCGAATGCTCTCCATCTTGGGCGGCACGTCCTGGCGCACACCGTCCACGATCACCTTCACGCCGCGCAGCTCAAACTTGAGGATGGGGACGACGCGTTCAATTCCTTTGATTATGCAGGCCGAGAGCGCTGCGAGCAGCAGCTCGGCCGGGTTGAACGCGTCCGAGTTACCGGCCATGTCGGTGTCTAGGCTGATGCGGGCGGACTTGCAAACCGACTGGCTCTGGTGGGCGTCGATACGCTCGGACTCGACGTGAAAGCGCATCTTAGTGAGGGTGTCGCTCATGATTGAGACCTTTTCGTTTTGGGTGGGGCTTGTCGGTAAATCGGCGGTAGGGGCTTCATACCGCTATCGAGCCACAGCGTAGCCCTTTTTCATCCACAACAACATGCCGCCCCGCATGGGAGCGACCCGATCAAACCGTCGATCAAGCAAAAGCCGAGCCGCTTCGCCGCTGCGATGGCCGTCCAGGCTAACGTTGACGAGATCCCGGTCCGCGGGCAGTTCCCGCGAACGGGCTGTCAGTCCACTCCAAGGCACGTGGATGACACCGGGCAGGTCCAAGACCAACGCGGCCACCTGCGCTGCCTCGCGCACATCAACCAGCCATGCTTCCCCCGACAAGGCCTGCTGGCGGGCCTGGGTTGTACAGACCACAGAAAAATCGTTCATGCACAGAAGACGGTCGGCGCAGGAAAAAGATGCACGGCATTTATTTGCATGATGTCGCTAGACACGCTGCATCTATTGCCTGCGCCGACCGTCTTCTGATTGAGTCGCACACCGATTCATTTCACCAACCACGAGAAAATAGCCATGAACGCCAACGAAATTCTTGACATGATGCGCAAGGGCATGGGCCAAGTGCCTGCGGCCATTGAAAAATCGATTCCGGTGGACCCGGCCCTGATCCAGGAGCATGTGCGTTCGAAGGGCTTCGCCATGCCCGTGGACAACCCGGCGCTGGACGAGGACACCCGAACCTTGATCTACCTGGCAGCCGCGCTCGCGGGCACCAGCCCCGCCTGCGTGAAGGCGATGGCCAACAAGATCGCACAGCAGGGCATTGCCGCCAACAAGGTGATCGAAACCGTACACATCGTGCGACTGGCTATGGCGACCAAAATCATCGGTGACGCGGAACCCGTCTTCGACGCTCTGGCGCGCCCGGCCCGGTGACGCCTTGAAACGACGCGCGGTCTGATAGCAACGTCAGATCGCGCGTCGCGGACTCAGCCGCTGAGTAGAGGCACAGCCTGCCCCAACGCCATCCAGCACGCGCCGGCCATGGCCATCACTATGGAAAAACACCGCGGCCCGGGCAGCCATCGGGCCCATCGGGAGAAGCCCGCCACAGTATGGCGGGTGCTCCGCTCAGGCCGTCAGCCACTGCTCGACTTTCTCGCGACTGGGCACTCCGCCGGCATGCACTACCTGGCCGTCAATGACCACGCCCGGTGTACTCATGACGCCATAGCCCATGATATCGCGCAGATCCTCCACCTTCTCGAGCTTCACCTCCCCTTGGCCTTCGCCACCTGGTCGATGAGGGCGATGGTGTTCTTGCACTTCGTACAACCTGTACCCAGAACCTTGATTTCCATGATTCACTCCCATTCCATTTCAAGATACGTCCGGTTGGCCAGCTGGGGAAGCCAGA
>JBGSIP010000013.1:0-1558 GCA_041742495.1 Planctomycetaceae bacterium | reverse complement strand
AGCGGGGGCGCAAGGCACCGGTCCCGTCGTCCGTTGTGTTCAATCGCACATGGCAGTCCGTGGAACAACCAAGACCTGCAGCTAACAAAAGTGTCACTGGCAAAGCGAGTGACATCCAGAGTGTGGCTGCGTGGGCCTCGTTCAACAGGAAGATAGTAGGAAGTCGCGGGCCGACTGGCGAGATTCCGCACGGCGCACGACGAAAAACGCCGGACACCCATCCTGGATGCCCGGCGTGATCGTGTTCCTCTTGAACCCGTTGCGGGTCGTCCGTGACACCGCTCGCAGACATTCGGGCATCCTGCCGGAATGCGAGGCGAATCTCGACGGGGACTGCTGCGATCCAGCCCCCGCTCGCCTCAGTTTTCGTTTGGCGACTCCGCGGCAACCAGGCCGACATCGTTCCGCTTAGAACGACGCGATCGGCTCCATCGGAGTCAAAGCCGCTGTCTGCGGGTAACCGGCGGGAGACATGATGGCTCCCGTCTGCGGATAACCGACGGCGGGCGTCAGAGCGCCCGTTTGTGGATAGCCAAAGGGCTGGGAATAAGCACCGGGTGGCAGTTGATACGTGCTGCCGGGAGCATAGGTACCGCTGGGAGCGGCACCGCAGTTACCCGTGGCACAGCCACCGGCGGGTGCATATCCGCCGTAATAGCCCGTGGCCGGAGCCGTTCCGCAGGCACCGCACTGGCCCCCCCCGTACATGGGACGATGGACGTTGTGCCACCAGTAGCAACCCTGCATCGAGACCGTCGAGAAGAGAGCGGCAGCCAAGGCGAGGAACTTCAAGCCACGCATTGAACAGACCTTTCGGAAGGGACAGAGCTCACCGTTGTTGGCTTGCCACCGGCCCTCGGCGGCCGCGGCAAACAAACGGAGACTGGACATGGAAATGGAACGGCGGCCCTTGAATCCCGGACTCGGGCATCCCTCAACTGGTGTTCCGCTTTTGAAACACCATCTGCAGATGATCACTTCAACAGCCCACAACTGACGAACAGCCGTCACGACTGCGTCGGCGGGCGGGACACTATGGCAGCCCCAATCGCGCCGTCAACGAGTGACATCCCGCGCGCGTCAAGGTTGAAGTTTCTGCAAAGAAATGGAGCCAGACCACATGTTCGGCTCAAGTTGGGGGCCGCACGACACCGCCGCAGCCTCGCGCCCAGGCACGCAGTCCCAACGAAAACGCCTGGCGAATCCTCACAGGGACTCGCCAGGCGTGTGCAAATCAAAAGTTGTCGGTTCAGCCAGCCAGCAGGTTACGCAGTCAGTCAGATCTGCGTGACTAGTGAGAGGCGTAGGTGACCGGCACTTGCACCCAGCGGGTGACCGGCACGGCCACGGTGGTCGAGAGCACCTGGTACTGCACCCGGGGCTGGCCATGACAGTCGTAAGTCGTGACCGGCACGGTGCGCTCAATGACCTGATAATTCACGTCGGTCACCTGCTGCCACTGATAGGCGGGGGGTGCGTAATACACGGTTTCGGGCTGCCGACTCAGCGGGCACGTTCCAGCGGCACCGCCATGACAACCAGGAGCCGCCTGCGGTTG
>JBGSIP010000012.1:0-18056 GCA_041742495.1 Planctomycetaceae bacterium | reverse complement strand
GTTTCGGACGCCTCCCGATGCCCTCGATCGAATGGCGCGCAACCCGCCCGGGTGGATGCCGCCGGCTGGCGGGCCTCAGGGTGCCAGTCCCGAAGCGGGCGGTCACCAGACTGGTGGTCACCACGCGGGCGGTCACCAGGATGGAGGTCCGTCATGACGGCTGGGCATCGATCGGACAGCGGGGCAACGTCGTCAGCGGGGCAGCTTTCGTCGTCTCAGCCTGCTGTGGCCAGAATTGGGATCGTGACGGTTTCGGACCGCGCCAGTCGGGGCGAATATGAAGACCGCGGCGGGCCGGCGATCCAGGCATATTTGGCTGATGTGCTGGCTTCGCCGTGGGAGGCCGTGCCGCGGGTGATTCCCGACGACCGCCCCACCGTGGTGGCGACGTTGTGCGAGCTGGCTGATGTCGCGCGATGCAGCTTGATTGTCACTACGGGTGGCACGGGGCCCGCCGTGCGCGACATTACTCCCGAAGCGACCGTTGAGGTGTGCGAGAAGCTGCTGCCCGGGTTTGGGGAATTGATGCGTGCGGTGTCGCTGCGGGCGGTGCCGACGGCCATTCTGTCGCGGCAGACCGCAGGCACTCGCGGACGGTCGTTGATTGTGAATCTGCCGGGGCAGCCCAAGGCGATTGCCGAGTGTCTGGAGGCCGTTTTCCCGGCGATCCCGTATTGCCTCGATCTGCTGCTGTCGGACCGGCTGGAGACGCGGCCGGAGCGGCTAAGGGCGTTTCGTCCGGCGAAATCTTAGAATCCTGCTTCGCCGGGTCTGCGGTGCGGCGTTAAGATGTCGTTTGCAGCCAAAGCCCGAAGTTGGTGGTGACTGCCTCGGCTTCTGCTGGCGTGGCGGTGGCGGTTTGGAACTGGCATGGTTGGGAAGGGTTTGAACAGTGCCCATTTATGAGTATCGCGCGATTGAAGGCGGGTGCTCGCACTGCGCAGAGACGTTTGAAGAACTGCAGCGGTACAGCGATCCCGCGCTGGAGCAGTGTCCGGTTTGCGGGACCGGCGTGCAGCGAATCCTGTCGGCCTGTGCCATGGCGGGCACCGGGAGCGAACGCGATCTGCTGAAGCCCAAGAACCTCGCTGAGAAGGGGTTCACGCAATACAAGAAGGCCGGGAATGGAGTCTATGAAAAGACCGCCGGCAAAGGGCCCGATGTGATCCAGCGCTGAGTCGTTTGGTTCCACAGGCGTGAATTGGCGGGCTCACCGCGCCTGACGCATGCCTGGATACCGTCCACTCGCTTGCACCGGTCGCGGGAGGCGGCGATCGCTGGGCCACTGTGGATGGCGAATTGGCAGGTTCCCTGTGCTTCGCCCTGCCTGATGAATCGCCACATTGATGGGCGAATTCGCATAGTGTTTGGGCAGGTGTCGCGATGGACGGCCAGGTCCGAAAAAATTTGAGGTGGGTTGTGCGGTCCAAGTCCGCCGAAAGTGCCTGTTTCTCACGGAGTTTGGCGCTGGCTGGGTGTCTGTGCCCGAGAGGCGGGCAGGTTTGGCACGCGGCGTGCTTTTGAAGAGATCCCAGCTGGCATCAGCCGGCTGCGTGCCGGAGACCGGTTGTTCGACCGTGTCCCTCTGGCTCGTCCAGTCACCTGGCCTATCCGAAGCCTAGCGCTTCCAGCCCACCCCCGATCCCCTCATTACCTCCACGGTAAGAAGCCGGCGGCCCTACGGGACCCCGGCTTCTTGTCGTTGGTACCGTGCCAAAAAAATTGCGCTGTCCGGCGTGTCTCGTGCCACGGATTCACTCTGCAGTCCCATTGCCGAGGCGCAAACGCATTCTCGCGTCATCTGACGCTGGTACCTGAAGGCAAAGGTGCTGCGGGGCCGAGGGTGAAATTTGGGACCCGGTTCCGTCCGCGCGGGCGGCAGACTACAGTGCGGCAGAACCTCCGAGACAATTGACCCGGCCTGCTGCGGACGTGGCCCACGATGGTGTTGGGCCGTCGTTGCCGGGCGAGCGGGCTTGGCGGACACTGGCGCGCCGCCGATGGGCTGGTGAGATCGGCCGCGGTGCGGCGGCGGTCAGGGGGGCGTTGGGCGGGAGCGGTATGAGCGGTCTCACAGGACAGGGTGGGGACGAAGACGACAGCGACGAAGAACTCGACGCCGACGACACGCGAGCGGAGTTGCGGGCGGCGAATTTGGCGGCTGGCGAGCGGGTGATTCGTGTGGATCTGCGGTACGACGGGACCGATTTTTTCGGCTGGCAGTTTCAGCCGGATCGACGCTCGGTACAGGAGTGCCTGGAGGATGCAATCTTCACGGTGACCGGAGAGCGCCTCCGGACAAGTTCCGCAGGGCGGACAGATGCCGGCGTCCACGCCATTCAGCAGGTGGCCAGCTTTCGCACCTGCAGTCGCATTCCCATCGATCGCTTTGGACATGCGCTGCATACAAATTTGCCGGACGACGTGACGGTGCTGGGGTGCTGGGAAGCTCCGGCTGATTTTCGGGCGCAGTATTCGTCGTTGCAGAAGCGCTATCGGTATGTGGTGGATACCCGACGCTGGCCCGATCCGCTGACGCGCCGGCATGCGTATTGGTATCGACGGCCGCTGGACCTGCCGGCGATGCAACTGGCGGCGCAAGTGATGCGTGGCCGGCAGAGCTATCGCTCGTTTGAGGGGCATGGGCCAACGAAGCGATCGGGAGTGCGCGATGTCAGTGATCTGCAATTGATTCGCTGCGACGAGTGGCTGGCCTGGAATGAGACGCCCATCGCGGCGGCTGGTCATCCGGCTGGGCGGTTTCTCTATCTCGAGACGCAGGCCAACGGTTTTTTGCATCACATGGTGCGGATCATGATGGGGACTTTGTTGGAGGTCGGCTGCGGCAAATGGACGGCTGACGATGTCCGACGGATACTCGCTGCCGAAGATCGCAATGTGGCTGGTCCGACCGCACCGGCACAGGGGTTGTACATGTTGCGTGTGGAATGCGCAGGGTTTGCCGAACTGCCTGCGGGAATGGGGCCTCGCTGATGAGAGTCGCGCACATTATTACGCGTCTGATTCTGGGTGGAGCGCAGGAAAACACGGTGCATACCTGCGAGGATCAGGTTCGCGAGCACGGGGACGAAGTGCGGCTGATCTCCGGGCCGGCAGTGGGACCAGAAGGCTCGCTGGAGCCGCGGGCAGCGGCGGGGGGCTATGAGTTCTGCCGGTTGAATTCGCTGCATCGCAGCATTCGGCCGTGGCAGGACTGGCAGGCGTATCGGGAGATTGTGCAGTCGCTGCGGGAGTTCCGGCCCGATGTGGTGCATACGCATTCTTCGAAGGCAGGCATCCTTGGTCGGCAGGCGGCGGCGAACTTGAAACTGCCGTGTGTGCATACCATCCATGGTGCATCGTTTCATGTGGGGCAGTCGGCGGTTGCGTTTCGCACGTATCAATGGCTGGAGCGGCGGGCTGCGCGGCAGACCGATCATTTCATCAGCGTGTGCGAGGCGATGACGGCCCAGTATGTGGCGGCTGGTGTGGCGCCGGCGGAACGTTTTACCACGATTTACAGCGGGTTTGATGTGGAGCGGTTTGTGAATCCGCCGCGTGCACGCGAAGACGTCCGGCGGCAGTGGCAACTGCAACCTGATGACATCGTGGTGGGGAAGATTGGCCGGCTGTTTCACTTGAAGGGGCATGAGTTTGTGATTCGCGCAGCACCGGCGGTGGTGGCGGCGAATCCGCGAGTGAAGTTTCTGCTGGTAGGCGATGGTATTTTGCGGGGCGAATTTGAGCAGCGGCTGGTGGCGGCGGGAATTCGCGACCACTTTGTGTTCACGGGACTGGTGCCGCCGACGCAGATTCCAGAACTGATTGCGGCCATGGATCTGGTGGTGCATACGAGTGAGTGGGAGGGTTTGGCGCGCGTTCTGCCGCAGGCGCTGATCGCGGGGAAGCCGGCGATCAGCTATGACATTGACGGTGCCCGGGAAGTGGTGATTCCCGGGGTGACGGGGGTCCTGCTGCCACGGGGGGCCGTGGAGCCGTTGTCGGCCGCGATTGTGGAACTGGCGGCAGAGGCCGGTCTGCGGGAGCGATTGGGGGGGGAGGGGCGGCGGCGATTTGCGGAGGTCTTCCGGCATCAGTACATGACGCAGAAAATTCGCGAAGTTTATGCCCGTGTGCTGGCCGATCGCGGGGCCAGGCCGGGTTTTGCGAGGGGCTGAGGCAGCGGTCTTTGACAGGACTCCGGCAGCGTGTTTCAATGCAACGGGTTTTTCCATGCACTGAGCTTTTGTGCCATCGATCATCAATAACGGCAGCGGCTCCCCTGATCCTGTGGGTGACACGGGGGGTTGAACTCGAGGTCAACGCGGCATGTCTGTTTCATGGATCGCTCGGAGTGCCTGCCTGCTGGCCTGCTTAATGTGTGGGTGCGGCTCGACCGTCTATGAGGCGCGGCTGGCGCAGACGGTGAAGTATTTCGATTACACCAATCGGCTGAACGCAAATCTCGCGGCGGCTCCGTTTGTCGATCAGGGCCTTACGGTGCGAGTTCCGCAGCAGTTCGCGCTGGTGCCGAGGGTCGTCAATCCCGAGAACAAAGAGTTTGACAATCGCCAGCCGGACTTCCTGCGGGCCGAATTGCCGGGCCTGCTGGCGGTTTGGAAGGCCGAAGTGCAGACCGACGTGGGCACCGGGAAGTACGAAGCGCGGCCCTGTTATCTGTATGCGTTGAGCAACGCCGAGCGGTGGCGCAACCGACAGGCGGGGGGACAAAAAGCGTCCGCCGACCCGCTGACGTTCCGCATGGACGCGCTGCAGACGTTGTCTGACGCGTTGTCGCTGCCGATTGATCCCAACCAGGGAGTGACCATTCAGGTGCCGGGACCCGGTGAGTCGGAATTCTGTACGGAGAAGACGTTCAAGTCTGTCACGCTGCGGGCACCGGAGCCCATTCATGGTGTCGACACGGAATTTCGCCTGTTCATTCCGGTCAGTGGATCGAGTGACGCGCAGGGATTCCTGGTGGCCGTGGTGCCGGCAGGAGTGAGCCCGGCCGAGAAGCTGCACGAGCGCCTGCCACTGATGCTGCACACGCTGGTACTGGAGAAGCCGCCGGCACAGGCGGCACCGATTCCCAGTGCCCCGGCGCGACCGGGCAGTGGCGGCCCCAGCCCCAACTTTTGACGAGGTCGGGGCTAAGTTCTGGTGCGTGGGGACGCTACGCGGCGCGCTTGTCTGTTTGCGCCTGGAAGAGGCGCTGATAGGTGCGGGAACCGGCAAGAACTTCGGCGTGGGTGCCGTCGGCCGCCAGGGCCCCTTGTTCCATGAGGATCACACGCGTGGCCATGTCGCGCAGCGCGGGAGAGACGGCGTGTGTGATGGCGAAGACCGTGCGTCGCGCCGAGAAGCTCCGAAGGGCTTCGTAGATCAGCGATTCGCTCTGGGCGTCGATAGCTGAGGTGGCTTCGTCCAGAATCAGAATGGCAGGATTGCGGATGAAAGCGCGGGCCAGAGCAATGCGCTGACGCTGGCCACCGGAGAGATTGCCCCCCTTTTCTCCGACGACGGTGTCGAAGCCCTCGGGGAGCTGTTCCACAAATGAGAGCAGATTGGCGCGGTGGGCCGCTTCGATGATCTGGTCGCGGTTGGCCAGCGGATTGCCGTAGCGGATGTTCTCTGCGATGGTGGTGTCGAACAGGAGCGTTTCCTGGGTGACGACGGCAAGCTGGCCGCGGAGCTGGCTCAACCGGACCTGACGGATATCGATACCGTCGATCAAGACAGAACCGTGGTCGACGTCGAAATAGCGGGGGAGCAGGTTGACGAGGGTCGATTTGCCGGAACCGTTTTCGCCCACGACCAGCACGAATTCCCCCTGCTGCACGGTGAGGTTGACGTTCCGCAGGGCATCGCCGCGGCCGGCTGATTTTCCCTGGCGGTATGAGAAGGACACGTCGCGGAATTCAATCGTCTGCTGATGTCGCGGCAGGATGATGGGGTGCGCGGGGTCGACAACCTGGGTCTCTTTACGCAGCAGTTCCAGCACGCGATCGGCGGCGGCGGCGCTCCGTTTGAGTTTGGAATAGACGCTGGAGAGCTTGCGGACCGGATCGATGACGCCGACCAAGAGGCCGTAGAGCAGCATCAGCGTGGGGAAGTCGGGGGGCGAACTGGCCAGCTTGATACCCCAGATGGAGGTTTCCTGCCGGAGCACGAGATAGGCGCAGGGCATGAGCGCGAGCGTGATGGCGACAATGCCAAACAATTCGGTACAGGGGCTGGTCAGCGCGTCGATCTTGACGATCTTGATGGCCTTGCGTTCGAACTCGCGATTCTCGCGATGAAACCTCACGCGGTGAGAGCGGAGGTTGTCGTACGCGATCACAATTTTCTGGGCGGCGAAGGTTTCTTCCAGGCTCTTGTAGATGCGCGACATGCTCTCCATCATGCGATGGCTGGCCGATTTGATGAGCTTGCCAAAACGATGAAACGTGAAGGCGGCGAGCGGCACGGCCAGCAATGAGAGCAGAGTCAGTTGCCAGCTCACGCAGAAGGCCAGCACCATACAGGCGATGGCCTTGAGGGGTTCGAGCACGATCTTGCCGCCCAGCAGCGAGAGTCCGTTGCCGGTGAGCTGCAGATCGAACGTGAAGCGGGACATCAGTCCCGAGACCCCTTCCTGCTGGAGCGTCTGATAGTCGAGCTTGAGAGACTTGCGGTAGCAGGCCTTGCGCAGGTCCATCATGGTCAACTGGACCACTTCGCCGACCAGAAACTCCTGAATGTACAGGCAGGCCCCTTTGATGAGGGTGGCAAAGACCAGTGCGATGAGAATCAGGGCGAAGCAGCGAAAGGAATCGCGCGGCAGCCAAGGCACGATGGTCGCGTCGCACCACTTGTAGAAGACGAGGCTGCGGCCGGCTGTGGCCATCAGTGCCTGATGGTCGGCCCGTTTGTCGGCGGCGTCGACGAACTCGGCAGAGGCCCTGACGGGCGTGTGCTGCGGCCCGGCCAGTTTGTTCATCCGCTCTTCGTATTTCTGGACCAACTCCGCTTCGTGTTGCACTTCGTCTTCGAGACGCAGGACTTCATTGTGGATGTGCTCGGGCAGCCCCTGCTGATCGAGGAGAATGGTGGCGACAGGATAGATCACCGACAGATTGGTGCCCCACAACAGGGCGACAATCGTGGCGAACCCAATGGAGATCAACAGCTTGCGGCGATATGGCCAGACATACGGCCAAAGCCTTAACAGACATTCCAGCATCGACATCCGCGGCCTCCCTGCCGGGGCGCAACCCACTCCAGAAAACAGCACTTTGGCGGGATTAGACCGCAGGTTGGCGCGTGAGGTCCAGAGCAGTGTCGATGGCTGTATCCTGTTCTGCAAATGCTACTTACGGAGACGTGGCTGCCGGGGCCACGCGCAGAAACCGGGCATAGGCGGCGGGAATGTTCGCTGCAACGGCGTCTCCGGTGTGCGAGAACAGACCGTACCGCAGGGTCAGTGGCTGGCCAGGCTGCAGGACGAAGAGTTCGGACGGGTCATCGCCATTGGAATAGGATTGTGGGCCGAACGGGTTGATGGCGAACAGGCCGTAGGCACGCACGTGGTACCGCGACGTACGGAAGTTGGCGGGGTCGTCGAACATGGTGACTCCGGCCAGTTTGCCGTCGACGGTTCCGGAGTAGTCAATCCAGGCGTTGGGACGCCCCCAGCAGGCTTTTTCGCCCACGTCGCCATTGGCGCCCGTGATAGTGCCTGTGGCTTGCTCACGCAGCGAGTCACCGACCCGGATGGCCAGAAAGCCCTCTTTGGTATCACCAAACCTGATGGCGGCTTGCGTGGCCGTGAGTGTGATGCGGAACTCCATCAGCCCATCGGGATGAAACGTGACGAGCGTTTGTTCCGTGAGGACGGGTTGTTCGTTGGTGCCGAGCCATTCGTTGGTGATGCGCAGCGCATTGCCGTGTTCGATGTCAGTGGAGACGTTGCGAATGACATGGGTTTCCAGCCAATAGTTTAACCCGGAGCCGTGTCCGCCCGCTTTTTCTGCCGGTGGGGAGACCGAGGGGACTGCGGCGGAAGTTCCTTCCCCAGGCGATGGATCGACGTGCAATTGATCGATGGCGATCCAGATCCCCTTGTGGTGGAGGTGATCGTATTCCTTAGTCGTTTTGGCCAGATCCCAGCGGATATCGCGGGTCAATTGGGTGCCATCGGGGGCGAACACGGGATCGAAGAATGGTTTGCGGGCGGCGGTTTGCGGCTGGAATGTGGTCCACAACTGGTCGCCGAGCCGGACTTCGATGCGTCCCTGGTCGAGCCGGGTCAACTGAACGGCCGGGGTGGCTGGGCTTTGGGCGTTTGCGCCGGTGCTGGCTGCCAACAGCGCCACGGTGCACAGGGGGCCGACAATCGTCGCGAGAAACGTCCCCGCGAAGGGGGCGAGGGCGTGGGCGGACCGGGTTGGCAACATGAATGTGATCCTGTCTGGTCAGACTGTGTGCCAGCGGGGGGGGCCATCGCGGTGTGGCAAAAACTGGCACGTGATTCCATCGAAATGCCATTATGCGGCGATGCCAGCGGGACGTCGAGTCACTCCGCGAGGGGAACCCTGGGCCAGGGTGTCATAGTGCCACGTGATGCTGCGAATGGCACCAGCTGCGGTTGTTGGCGCCGCCGATCACGCTCCCTCGGCGCTTTTACTGGGAATTGTCAGTTGCCTGCATATCGCGGAGTAGGCAACGCATTTTGAGATCACTGTCGATCTCGTAGACACGATCGCAGTGGTTGCTCTGGATGCTGTACACCAGCAGTTCCTCCTCGCGCCTCAGTTGTTGGACTACGAAGTCGCTTGTCTGGTAGCACCCCAGCAAGCCGGTGGTACGCGGGGCGAAAACGTCGAGTTCAGGAATGGCCTCCGGGAAGTGACCCCTGTCTATTCGAAATCGCAGCATGGCGGCCATCTTCAACGCCATGACAGCTTGCACTTCCCTCGTAATTGGATCGCGCTTGGCGTGAACAATTCGAACAAATTCGCCACGATGTCCTGAATTTCCGTCGTACATTTTCCAGGCAGAGTCTTCGTCCTCAGCGAAGATACGTTCCGCGCATGCTACGGGGCACTCGCCAACATCTAGCAACACGCCAGAGTATGCCGGCGACGATACTCCCCAGCGAAACTCGTAGGGCCACACATAGAGATTCCCGCCGTACCACGAACGCCTCCCGCTGCGGGAGCAGTCAATAAACGGAATGCCAGTCGTTCCGCCGCGCCAAGACACGACCCACCCCTTGGCGGCAAGCTGAGTCATTACGGGCCGCATGAGTAATGGGCTTCCCTGAAACATCCACATTCTGCTCACTACCTTTTGTTCTGGGGAACGATTTTCGTGCCGCGCGCAGTTTGTGCGGGAATCTCGCTGCAGTCGATGAACGGGACAGGTTGTCGACGCTCGGTGTTCGGTGCTCAGTGTTCTGACGACTGGTAGTCGTGCAATGTCGACGGAGGCCAGGCGCTGCGGAGGGCGTTGAGGACGGCGATGATGTCGATGAGTTCCTGGCAGATCGCACCGGCGACCGGGGGGAGATAGCCAGCCGCGGCAAACAGGATGCCGATGAGGCTCAGGGCCATGCCGCCCCCGGCGCTTTGCATGGCCAACTGACGCATGCGCTGGCTGATGTGAATGAACTCGTCGACCTTCTCCAGTGAGCTGTCCAACACGATGACGTCGGCTGCTTCGGTGGTCACGTCGCTGTTTTGGCCAAAGGCCACGCCGACGGTGGCGGCCATCAGGGCGGGCGCGTCGTTGATCCCATCGCCGATGAACATGGTGCGCTGGCGGCGCGTTTCTGCGTTGACGATGTCCAGCTTTTGTTCGGGAGTCTGACTTGAATAGACCTCCGCGATGCCCACGGTGTCTGCGAGATGCCGGACTTCCGATTCGCGGTCCCCGGAGACGAGCAGGATGCGATCGATCTGATGGCGGGGTGAGAGGTGCCGGATGAACATGGCTCCGTCACGACGTGGCGTGTCGCGAAAACGATAAGTGGCCGCATACTCTCCCTGAACGAGAATCACGCATTCGAGTCCCCCGGCAGGTGGCGGCAATTGGGCGGCGGCTGCGGGATGAGCGGCGACGAACTTCGCGCGGCTTGTCACGGCCATCTGCTTCCCCTGCACCAGGCCCGTCAGGCCGCGGCCCGGTTGCTCGCTGATTTCATCCACGTGCACGGAGGCCAGACCGGCCCGTTCCGCGGCAAGCACGATCGATGTGGCCAGCGGATGCTTGGAATACCGTTCCAGGCTCCCCACGAGCGTGAGCAGAGCGTGCGGTGTCCACGGGTCGGCCACCAGTTGTTCCACGAGTTCCGGTTCGCCGTACGTGAGCGTGCCGGTTTTGTCGAAGATCAGAGTGGTACAGGTGCCGGCTGTCTCCAGCGCGCTGGGGTCGCGCACGATGATCGATCGGCGGGCTGCGAGTGAGATCGACCCGATGATGCAGATCGGCACGGCAATCAGCAGCGGACAGGGTGTCGCCACCACCATCACTGACAGAAACCGCAGTGGATCCCCAGAGGCGGCCCAGGCAGCCAGGCCCAGACCGACCGCCAGCGGCGTGTACCACGCTCCCAGCCGATCGGCGATGCGGCGAATGCGTGGCCGCTGTGCTTCCGAGCGGTGCATGACCTCCATGATCTTGGCATAGCGCGAGTCCACCGCCAGCTTGTTCGTCCGTACGATCAACAGGCTCTCGCCATTGATGGCGCCGGAGATGACGTCCGAGCCCGGTGTTTTAGAGATTTTGTATGGCTCGCCGGTGAGATACGACTCGTCCATCACGCCGTGACCTTCCATCACGGTGCCGTCCACGGGACACACTTCATGCGGAAAGACGGCCACCTGTTCGCCGATGGCGAGGCTGGTTACGGGAATGTCTTCCAGTTGACCGTCGCGCCGCCGATGTGCGACGGAGGGCATGCGGCGACTGAGCACGTTGAGTACGGATGACGCGCTTTCGACGGCGTAATCTTCCAGGGCTTCGCCGCCGGAGAGCATCAACACGACGAGTGCTCCGGCCAGGTACTCACCCAGCAGCACCGAAGTGACGATGGAAATGCCTGCCAGCAGATCCGCACCGAACTCGCCGCGAAGCAACTTCTGGCTGAGTCCAGATACCAGCGGCACACCGCCCAGGACCAGCACGGCCCACAGGGGGGCCAAGGCAGTGGTGGAGGTCGGTCCGGCGGCGGAAAATCGTGCGGTGATGTGCAGCGCCAGCATCGCCAGCGTAAAGCCGGCAATCCACGTGTTGGGGGAGCGCCATAGCGATCGCGGAGGGACCGCGGAGTGGGGCATGATCGCTCCAGGTGGTGTTGCAGACATCGGCGGGAACTTTCGAGGCGGAAGTGAAGTGTACCGTGGGGCGAGAGTCAGACACACCACGAGGCGAGGACCGTTTCGCCCGCGGGCTCTGTGGAACCGGCTGGGCTGCCGAATGGACAAAGCGGCGCTGCGTGGCACACAGAGTCCGGCGGTCCTGCGGACTGAACAAGTCGGCGAGCATTAGCCTTCAATCGTCGTTCGGCATGCCCGGGTCTCGTCGGGGCCAAGAGGCCTATTATTGTCATGTGTCTAATCAGTTTCTGGGGCACTAGAAATCTCGGCGATCCTTGGCGAACCGTTTTTTGATGGGTAGCATCACGGATCTCCCGCCCTGTTGTCCTGGTCAGAAAGCCCTGCTTGTGAACCGGCTGTGCATCATCGCTGTTGTTGCGTCGTTATGGTTGCCACTGGATTGGGCGACGGCCCACGAGCCTGCCCCGGGCGCATCCGCTGCTCCGGCGACCGCAGAGGCCACCACAGAGGCCGGCTTCGCCGGCTGGGTTTCGCGGGGCTACACCCCGCTGTTCAACGGTCAAGACCTCGCGGGTTGGCGGAATCCGTACAAGCATGGTGAAGCCAAGGTTGTCGATGGCGAAATTCACTTGCTGGCCGACAACAAGTTCTTCCTGGTGACCGAGCGGGAATATGCCGACTTCCGCCTCGTGGGCGAGATCCATCTCCCCGACGGGAAGGCCAATTCCGGATTCATGTTTCGTTGTCATGTCCAGCCCGGCAAGGTGTTTGGCTATCAGGCTGAATGCGACGGCAGCGACCGGCGCTGGTCCGCAGGATTGTACGACGAAGGACGCCGGGGCTGGGTCTGGCCGAGTCAGAAGGGGCGGTCTCCCGTCGAAATGCTGAGCTACGAAACCGAGTCCAAGGCTCACTTTGATCAACCACACATCCGCGATGCCCTGCAGCGCAATGGCTGGAACCAGTACGTCGTCGAATGCCGCGGGTCGCACATCACCATTGAACTGAACGGCGTCAAAGTCACGGAGATCGATGACTCGACGGACGCCAAAGGTTTCATTGGCATTCAGCATCATGGCGAAGATGGGCAGGTCTATCGCTTCCGAAACATCTTCATTAAAGAACTGCCCGAGATTCCGGCCGAAGAAAACTGCCAGTTGATCCAGGAAGATCCGGTCTCGGTTTCTTCGTTGGGTGGGGGGAACTTTCTGGTTGATTTCGGCCGCGTGGCGTTTGGGAACATCAGCCTCACGCCCCCCGAGGGAAAACCGGTCGATGTGACCGTCAGCTTTGGCGAGAAACTGACTGATCAGCGGATCGATCGCCAGCCGCCCGGCACGGTGCGCTTTGCCACGGTCGAGGCGACCTTGGCTGGCAGCCAGCCCATTCGGGTTGCGCCTTCGGCGGACGCCCGCAATATCGAACAGGTGTCTCCCAAGCACCCACCCGCAGTGTTGACCCCCGCAGACTGGGGTGTGGTGACGCCGTTTCGGTGGGTGGAAGTGGACGGTTGGCCGGGCGAACTGAAGCCGGAACAGATCGTTCGTCACGCGGCGTTTTCCAAATCGTGGGATGACAACGCCGCTGCATTCGAATGCTCTGACGAAACACTCAATCGCATTTGGGACTTGTGTCGGTATTCGATTCGCGCCACGACGTTTGCAGGGGTGTATGTCGACGGCGACCGGGAGCGAATTCCATACGAAGCCGATGCCTATCTCAATCAGCTCAGCCACTACGCCACCGATCGCGATGTGGATTTTGCCCGCCGGACATTCGACTGGCTGATGGCTTACGGCACGTGGCCAACGGAATGGGCGTCGCACATGGTTTTCATGGCTGCGGCCGACTATCAGCACACGGGCGACAGCACATGGCTGGGGCACCGCTATGAGTCGCTGAAAGACAAGATGCTGGCGCATCGCGTGGGGGAGGACGGCCTTGTGCACAGCAACAAGGCTCAGCAATCGAAGGACGACATTGTCGATTGGCCGCAAAAAGAACGCGACGGGTTTGAGTTTCGCGAAATCAATACCGTGGTGAATGCCTTTCACCTCGCCACCTTGCGACAGATGTCCGCGTTGGCTGGGGCCTTGGGGAAGCAGTCTGAACGGGATGAATTTGAGGCACAGTTTGAACAACGACTGACGGCTTTCCAGTCGCAGTTGTTCGACCCATCGGTCGGGCTGTATCGCGATGGGGTCGGCAGCGATCACCACTCTTTGCATGCCAACCTGTTTCCGCTGGCCTTTGGACTGGTGCCCGCTGCGGCTCAGCCCAAGCTGGTGGCCTGGCTGACGGCCCGGGGGATGCGTTGCTCTGTGTATGCTGCGCAATACTTCCTCGAAGGTTTGTTTGCCGCCGGGGGTGACGAGGCGGCGGTCGCCCTGATGCTGGCAGATAACGACCGAAGCTGGAAGCACATGGCGAACTCTGGCACCACCATCACGTGGGAAGCGTGGGATCAAAAGTACAAGCCGAATCAGGACTGGAATCACGCTTGGGGCGCGGCCCCGGCCAATCTGCTCCCGCGGTTCGTGCTGGGCGTTCAGGCGTCGCAGCCTGGCTGGGAAAGCGCCCTCATCCAGCCCCGCTTGTCCGGCTTGACGCATGCGAAAGGGAAGGTTCCCACCCCGCGCGGTCCCATTCAGGTGGCCTGGCAGCGTGCCCCTCAATTCTCGCTGCAGGTCTCGCTGCCTGCTGGCGTCACGGCAACCGTGGTGCTGCCAAGTGATGTGGGACAGCGGAGCGTGCTGGTGAATGGCAAGCCGCAATCCGCCAGCCAGCAAGCCGATGGCTGGCATCTCGACGAGGCGATCGCGGGGCAGGCAAAGATCTCGCTGCCATAGTTCGCAGTGGCCAATTGCCGAGTGTCGAATACCTTGTCGCGAGTGCGAACCTGGTGGTCGGTCGATCTCTAAGTGTCAGGCATGGTCGGGGTCACGTGGCACCCTGCGATCCAGGATGGCTGACAAAGAGACGTGGATGAACCACGAGGCCGGTGCTTACGGCAGTTTGTGGCCCATCTTGTCCCGTTTGGTGGCCATGTACTTTTCGCGTGGTGCCGCGTGCGGGGCGACCAGCGGGATCTGTTCGACGACTTTCAGGTCGACCCACCGCTCGAAGGATTCTGTCTTTTTGGGGTTGTTCGTGAGCAGACGAATCTCCGACAGGCCGAGATCCTTCAGCACTTGCAGCCCCACCATGTAGTCCCGCAGATCCGCCTGAAAGCCGAGCTTCAGATTGGCTTCGACGGTATCAAAGCCCTGGTCCTGCAACTGGTAGGCACGCAGCTTCGCAGACAGGCCAATCCCACGACCTTCCTGCGGCAGATAGACGACTGCCCCGGCCCCTTCGCGGTGAATCATGCTCATCGCAATGTGCAGCTGGTCGCCGCAGTCGCAGCGCAGAGAGCCGAGAATGTCCCCCGTGAAGCAGGACGAGTGCATGCGGATGAGCGGAGCTGGCACCGAAGAGAGATCGCCCCACACAATGGCCAGCGGTTCTTGCTCCTCATGCTGGACTTCGTAAGCGATGAATCTGGGCGTGCCGTAGTGGTCGGTAGGGATGTCGACTTCGACCACCCGCTTGACGAGTTGCTCGCGTTCGCGGCGATAGCGGATGAGGCTGCTGATGGAGATCCGGGGAATTCCGAGCCGCGTGGCCAGTTCCTTCAATTCCGGGCCATCAGCCATGCCAGAGCCATGCTGGCTGATGATTTCGATGAGACAACCTACGGGGCGCAGCCCGGCCAAACGACACAAATCGACAGTTGCCTCGGTATGGCCCGCCCGTCGCAGGACTCCGCCATCTTTCGCCAGCAGTGGTGAAATGTGCCCCGGTTTGACGAAGTGCTCGGGCAGCGAATGCGGGTCGGCGAGCGAGACGATTGTGCGGGTTCGATTCTCGGCCGAAACCCCCGTCCCTGCCTCAACATGGTCGACCTGCACCAGGAAATTGGTACCATGCGGACTGTTATTCAGGGCATTGGCGACGGCGGGAAACAACTGCAACCGGTTCGCCACCTCTTCGACCACCGGAACGCAGAGGACTCCCCCCCCTTGCCGCACAAATAGATTGACAAGTTCTGGCGTCATGAACTGCGCCGCGCAGACGAAATCCCCCTCGTTCTCCCGGTCCTTGGCATCCACGACAATCACCGGACGCCCCTGCTGGATCGCGGCAATTGCATCGGCTACCGGGTCGAACAAGTCGCTGTCGTCCCCGGCCAAGGTCACATCGCTGGTCGTGGGTGGGTCGGCGGTCACGCCTGCTGAACTCCTCGCGGGTGGCTGCGGTCGCAAGTCGCCGTTTTTTGCCGCTGACGATCCGTCGCCAGCCGCCGATGCGTTGCGAAGCCGCTAAAACATTGGATTGTAGAGAGCCGGGGTAGGCGTCACCAACGTTTGGTCAGAGATTCGTTGAATTCACCTGTTCGTCCACCAAGTTCGCCAAGCCGTCTGCTGTTTGAATTCATTCTCCGTTCTGCGGTGTCTTGCTGAACACAGCCTCACCCCCAACCGAATCCGAACTCATGTCCGAATTGTTGCAGACTCGCCTGTTTGACCAGCTCGAAGCCATTCCGCTGATCGATCCGCATTCTCACATCAACCCGCTGCTGCCCGCGTCGCGCACGCTGGCCGATGTGATGGGATACCACTATTACACAGAGCTGGCCCACTCCGCAGGGCTGCCGCGCGAAACGATCGAGGCCCCAGGGCTGGCTCCCAAAGAAAAAGTGGGGCGTCTGATCGAAAAGCTGGGGGCGCTCGACAACACCGTCCAATACAGTTGGCTGCTGGAGATGTGCCGGGAGTTCTTCGGTTTTCAGGACGACCGCATCACGGCCCAGAACTGGGAAGGGCTGTTCGACACGGCGTCGGTGGCGATGAACGCAGCCGACTGGGAAGAGACCGTCCTGCGCAAGACCCGACTTGAACAGGTCTTTCTGACCAATGATTTCGACGACCCGCTGGAGGGTTTTGACACTGGCCGTTATGTCCCCTGCCTGCGGACGGACGACCTGGTCTTTGGGCTGCAACGAGCCTCCGTGCGCGAACGGCTGGCAAAGGCATCCGGCGTGGATGTTCGCAATGCCGCCACACTGGTGACGGCCATCGGTAAGCTGTTCGAGCACTTCACCCGCCGCGGTGCCCGGGCCTGTGCGATTTCGCTCCCTCCGGACTTCGTGCCGGGTCGCGAGACTCCGGAAACGACCGACCACTATCTCTCCCGCCTGCTGGCTGGCCAGCCGATGGAGCCGGCCGAATTTGCCCGTGTTTCCCGGTTTGTCTTCTGGGCGCTGGCCGAGCACTGCGCCGAATTTCGCCTGCCGTTTGACCTGATGATCGGCGTCAACCGCAAGGTCTATCCCGGTGGAGTCTACCAGGGTCAGGATCTGTTCGATCGCCGGACGTCGCTGCATCAGTATCGCGAACTGTTCAACGCGTTTCCGCAGATCCAGTTCCCCATTTCGGTGCTCGCCGACGACAGCAACCACGAACTGGTCAGCTACGCGTGGATCTTCCCCAACGTCATCCCGTTTGGCCACTGGTGGTACTCGAACACTCCGTCGGTGATCGAACGTCACTGCCGCAACCGGCTGGAAGCCGTCCCGCGGACGAAGCAGATTGGCTACTACAGCGACATGTACAAGCTGGAGTTTGCCTTGCCAAAATTCCGAATGTACCGCAGGATTCTGGCCGGAGTCCTTGCTCAGGACTTCGTGTTGGGGCGAGGATGGTCAGAAGAGCGGGCGGTCGAGTTGGGCCGACTGACGTTGCGCGGCAATGTCGAAGCGGTGTTTTTCCCCCAGCGCAACACCTGACGCACGGTGCGCGCGGCACTGGCCCGGTGACGTTCCCGCCCGGCTGATGACATGAACATCGTTGAGAGACAGGACTGCGGGAATGGCTCATCTGGTGCTGCTGCAAGGAGGCGAAGCCAAGCGCATTGAGTTGGGGTCGGGGGATACCACCCTCGGACGCCATCCCGATTGCACTGTGCAACTGGTCTCCAACATGGTCTCCCGGCAGCACGCCAAGGTCTATCGGCGCGGCAGCGCGTTTGTCATTGAGGACCTGGGCAGCGGGAACGGCACTTACGTCAATGGCGAACGAATCGAAGGCCCCACGGTGCTCGAGCATGACTCGCGCATCAAGCTGGGGCCGCTGCTATTGCGGTATGAAGAAGACGGGCATCACACTTCGACCACTGGTTCGTCGGTAGCCCGGACCATCGTCGGCGGCGTCGAACTCTCCGAAGGGGCTGGCTCGGCGGCCATCACCGGTACACTCGCTCCCGCGGGCAACTACGGCTCGCTACAGGCCAAGCCCGAAGTCAAGCTGAAGGCGATCATCGAGATCAGCCAGGCGCTGACCGGCATGGTCTCGATGCCGGAACTGCTGCCCAAAATGCTCGAAACGCTGCTGGCCATTTTCCCGCAGACGGATCGCGCCGTGATTCTGCTCAAGGACGAGGTCAGCGGCCAGTTGCGACCGGTTGCTTTTCGCCACCGCAACCCCAATGCCGACGAAACCGTCAAGCTGAGCCAGACCATTCTGCGCAAAGTGCTCGAAGAGTGCACGGGAATTCTGTCGGCAGATGCCTCGTCCGATGCCCGCTTTGAAGGGAGCGAATCGATCTCGAATCTCACGATTCGCTCGATGATGTGTGTCCCGCTGTTGTCTCGACAGGGGCAGCCGTTCGGCGTGATCAATGTCGATACGCAGAACC
>JBGSIP010000011.1:0-1543 GCA_041742495.1 Planctomycetaceae bacterium | reverse complement strand
GGCTGGGCTGACGCAGCATTCGCGGGGCGGAAGATGACGGCGATCATCGACCCCGACAACCTGCCGTCCGTGCATGTGGCCAAGAAGCTGGGGTTCGCCGAGGCGTCGCGGACGACCTATCTCGACAAGCCCATCGTGGTGTTCGCGCGGGGGTAGACCCCGGCGGTTGATTTTGAGGCCGCAGGGCTCGGCGGATTGTTTGCGCAACTCCCCGAGAAACTCGAGCGGCGAAAGGCACCGCGTCGCCATCGCGCGGACGAAAAGTCAAAAGGGCGCCTCGTGGGCGCCCTTTGAAATTCGCGGTTGGAGCTGCGCTTACTGCTGGCCGGTCCACTCGGTGGTGAAGTCTTCGAGGTGGTACTGCTTGGTCCAGACGACGTCACCGGCCGGGGTGGACGGGAGCGAGGCGAGGATTGTCGGCATCGCACGGGCAATGTCGTCGGACACCGGCTCGTCGGTGGTATGAAGCGTCAGCTTCAGCGGACCGTCGAGGCAGTCGCTAGTCGAGTCGGCGGTGCAATAGCCGACGGCGGTGAACTTGCCGCTCATGGCGTCATCGTGATGCAGCACGACGGGGCGGGCTTCGAGGTTGCAGC
The DNA here is from genome assembly GCA_041742495.1 of Planctomycetaceae bacterium. Classification (GTDB taxonomy): domain Bacteria; phylum Planctomycetota; class Planctomycetia; order Planctomycetales; family Planctomycetaceae; genus JBGSIP01. The sequence goes on along the minus strand of JBGSIP010000011.1, from coordinate 947 downwards.
TGCCGCTGAAGGCGTTGAGCGCTGCGATCTTGTCGAGCTCGACGTCCCAGTCGCTGAGGCACTGCTCGATGAACTGGCCGTAGCGGCGCGACGAGTAGCCGGTAGCGCTGCGCTTGAGCATCAGCAGTTCGTCGCCGTCCACCGAAGTCAGCACGATGGCCTCACCGCGGATGTCGGAGGAATAGGGCATGAAGTCCTGGTCGGCAACCGGCTGGTAGCTCAGGCGCTCTTCCCAGATGTCGCGGCCGGTATAGGCCTTGCCGCCAATCGACGCACTTACCTCGATGGCGAAGCGCTTGGTCGTGGTCTCGGCATCCGCCATGGCGGGAGCGGCGGAAAACAGTGCTGGAACGACAGCCAGCGCAATGGCGATTGAACGGACAAAATAGCTGGTCATCTGAAACCCCCTTCTTGCAGCCGGGACTATCGCTTCTGCGACATCCGGACGCAGCGAAAGGATGCCATCCGACCAATTGACAAGACCCTAGCCGGAAAGGTGAACGGCAGGTTTATTCTGGGCTGCAAAGCTTAGCGCTGCAGAGGCGCCAGACCGATAGTCGAGGGAAGGAGCGGCCCGCTCGGAAGCGGGCCGCCGGAGTTTTGGTCAGAGACCGCCGCCGCCGCGCAGGTTGCGGACCTTATCGGCCGCATCCTTGGCCGCCTGTTCGACGGTCATGGCGCCGGTGAGGGCATTCTGCATCATGTCGGGCACGATGATGTTCATGATCTCGGGCGCCTCGGGGATCACCGGGAACGGGATGCCGTTGGGCAGCATCGAGGTGGTGACGTCGAGGAACTTGATCGTCTCCAGCCGCTGCTTCATCCACTCGGTCTGGAAGCCCCGCAGGTTGCCGGGATTGGAGGAGACCCAGGCGAGCTTGGTGGACCATTCCGGGCTGGTCCAGAAGCAGACCAGCGCCTTGGCCGCGACCTCGTCGAGATCGCCG
>JBGSIP010000010.1:0-6892 GCA_041742495.1 Planctomycetaceae bacterium | reverse complement strand
GTGGATTGAAACCATCTGGATGGATCGTCTCAATTCGCATCAGACCGTCGCCCGCCACGTGCGGGCGTGGATTGAAACATTGCGTTTCAGTTTCGATCGGCGGGCCTGGCTGGGTCGCCCGCCACGTGCGGGCGTGGATTGAAACATCTTCTTCGCGGAGCACGAGGGGAAGATCGTTGCGTCGCCCGCCACGTGCGGGCGTGGATTGGAAGAGAAATCACCGTCGCCCAAGAGCACATCCATGTCGCTGTGATTCAGCCGAATACTGCATTAAGGAATACCTTCGATCTTCTGAAGAAGACGGAAGGTGTTCCTTGATTAGCGCAGTTCCCGTTAAAGTGTTTCAGATACGCAACTTGCGACATTCCGTCCGCTGACGCTCATTGACCTATACGCTGCCGGAGTAGAGCCCAGCGCCTCGCCAACTCCTTATCTGCGCGCTGAACCGGTTGGGCGTCGACCAACGCCCGCCATGCCTCCGCCGACCGTTTCACCCGAACCCCGGCACCGTCCCCAACACCCGATTCGGCCTCAATCTGCTGTTCCATGACCCCATCATGCCAATCCGATAAACATCAGAGCAGATGTCGTCGGCCGAACGCTTACCATGTACCTATCGCCGGTACGCTCAGCAGCACGTGACCACCTCTTTGGCACAACGAACTGGCCACCCACAAGAAGCTTTGCGACCGAGGCAGGTACCACGGAGGATCGATACAGATCGCCGCAGCGGCATCTGGCAACGGCACGGGATCAGTCGTCGCATCGAAAACGATGGCGTCCTTCGCATGACCTTGTCGCGAGACTGCTTCGACAGCGGCAGGGTTTCGGTCGAGGAACCTAAACCGACGCTGCAACGGGAATTTGGAGGCTCGGATCGCTAGACGAGGTGTCCCTAGAAATCCGACGACGTCGTTGGTTTGTGTTAGTGCGAGACACTTTTTCATCAGGAGCTCGACGGTGGCATCCGCAAACCGCCAATCGAAATCGAGTGGGTGTGGCAAAGGCAGCGGACAAGCCGATTCGATGTCATCGGCTGCGGGTCATGGCAGAAACGCCTGTGGGTCAGTCAACCTCTTGTCGCATCGATGCAACCACAATCGAGGGAAGACCGTCGTCGATGGGACGAGAAGCGACGCTACTTCGCGTAGTCGGCCCCTGACTGGCTGTTGCGCACTGAATCGCACCACTGGTTCATCGCCTTGCTCATTTCGTCGACGACATCCGGGTGCTTGTCGGCGATATTCGTCGATTCACCCAAGTCCAGTGTTAGGTCGTAAAGCTCTATGGACTGTTCGCGCACGACAAGTTTGTAACGGTTGTCGGACCAGGCACTGACTTTCCCCGTGGTAAAGCCAATCGGGCTGGGCCTCTGGGTCATCCTGCCTTCGAGCAGCGGGATCAGGCTGATGCCGTCGATCGGATGCGGCTTATTTTTGGGCATTTCTAGCCCCGCGGCTTCAAGGATCGTGGAATAGAAATCGCTCGTCACCGCGGGCACATCGGTGCGTCCGGGCTTGACGCGTGCCGGCCACTCACAAATGCCTGGAACCCGGATGCCGCCCTCGTCGAGACCGTTCTTGACACCCTTGAGCGGGCTGTTATCGCCGGGCGAGCCGTTGTCGGAGTTGAACCAGAGCATCGTGTTATCAGCGATCCCCCGTTGCCGCAGGGCCTTTCGCAGCGTGCCCATGGCGCGGTCCACTCCAAGAAGCTCACCCCGGAGCGCCAGGCCTCCTGCGGCTTTCAGGTCCTCCGAAAGCGGCTTGTGCGGGCTATGCGGACTCCCAAACCAGATCACCGCGAAAAACGGCTGCCTGGTCTCCTTAGCGCCGAGGCTGTCGATCCATTTCACCGCCTCGGCCACGATCACATCCGATCCATCCCCCTGTGTCGCCACCGGCGTTCCGTTTCGGCTGAAGGTCCAATCGGTCTCAAAGTAGTTGGAGACCGAGAACCAGTTCTGAAACCCGAACGCGCCGGGATTGAGCGGGTCATCCAGGGTGATCGGCTTGCCCGGCCCGCTCTTGCCGTTGAGGTGCCATTTGCCGAAGTGACTGGTCTTGTAACCAGCGGCCGCGAGAGCCTGGGCAATAGTCTTTTCCTGCAGCTTCAGGGGCATGCCCGGAGTCCGAAGGCCATACCGCAGCGGATGCCGGCCTGTCAGGCAGCTTCCTCGCGTGGGCGAGGAGACAGGGGCGGCGGCGTAGAAACGATCGAAGCGCAACCCGGCTGCTGCCATGGCGTCGAGCTCGGCAGTTCTACAGGTTCCATTCGCCAGCGTCCCCTTCTCGTTGTAGCTCACTTCCGACCAGCTCTGGTCGTCGGTCATGCAAAGGATGATGTTGGGCAGGCCCGGCTTTGCCCCGGCCGCACCCGAAGCGGCGATAGCAATCGGCTCGGCAGCGACTGTAGGGCCCGGGACTAACAATGAGCCCACGGAACCCAAGACCGCGCCCATTCCAGCAACTTTCAGGAATTCACGTCGCTTCATGGCATGCTCCTTGATTGGATCTCCCGACAGTCAAATGAGGGGGCGGGCAGACAGGCACATCGATTCCGATTGGATCTACGGCGTTCCAGTCAAGTCTGGAGCAGCGGTGGCTGGCCTTCCCCACGAACGCCGCAGTAACTCATCGATTACGTGGCGGAAAAGACGCTGCGGAGAACGTTCCAGTATTCCAAGGCCTGGTGTATTGCGTACCGATTCGACAGTTTGGCTCGATCGCCGGCACCGGCAGGCCGGAATTGGGCCCGTGGATGATTTCTCCCCGGCCGAGGGGGGCGACGTGCCCATCCAGATAAAGCATGTTCAACGTCTTCTTATGACGGGAGGCGAGATCTCCGCGATTGCCTTCAGCGGAAGACATTGAGCGCTAGTTTAGCCTATCCTTCGCAACATTTCACGCTAAGAATGTACAATTTGTCCAGCCCTGTACCATTTTTGGCCTCCGAATTGCCGGCACTCCAGCTGATCTGTTGATTTCGACGCTTGGCCGCGTGGTCGGGCGATGGGAAAAAGTTGCACGAAGGCAACATGCAATGAATCAACGCCCAACCTTCATTCACCGATCTGACGCCGACCGGCTCGGGAAAACGATCGGCGACTTTTTTTCAGCGTTGCGAGGAGTTGATCCCACTACTGTCCGGCATTTCCTGTTCTCTGGATTTAACGAATTCTTAACTTGCGCCATCGGCCTCTTTCTGGCATCCTTCGGGGCGTGAGCGACAAGGACGTTCAGCCCCCCAACTGCATGCGGATCATCCGCATGCTCCTGCCTTGGCGCGAGCATCTGGCCACCGCGTTCGGCACGTTCCTCGATTCCAAGGACGGTAAGCAGTGGCGCAAAGTGACCGCAGGCGAGTTTGGCAACCTCCGTGTAAATCCGGTGGAATAATTCGTCGCCTTCCCGCCGGTCAAAGCCAGATTCACCAAGTATGTCGCTACTCACGCATTGGAGGGGAGTCACGCCGTAGTCGCCGAACTCGGCGTGATCGAGGCCGACTGGACCGAATGATCAAGACGGAAAACATAAATACCTGTGACTGGGTGAACGGAATGCTAACCAAGGCGGGCACTTTCGCCACCGGGCTGCTGCGCAACACGGATCTGATCGGAAGTCGGTTGCCTTTTGGGTGTGGTCTTTCTCTATCCGAAGCGAACCTTCAGGCTGATGATCTCGAAAGCGCGATATGCGATTTCAACCCCATTGCCGTTCACCGGCAAGTCGGCTAGGTCTTGTTCCAGCAGATCTACCCTCATAACTTGCTGGAGCGGCCGATGAAACTGCAGTTTCGCATGACCGGCCGAACGTTCCGCCTCGTAGAGGCGGATGATCCACTCTCCGGGAAAGTCAGTCGCCGGCTTGATGGCCTCGACCACCAGATTCCCGGCATCCACGCTGAGCAGGCTCTGGCCCGTCTTGCCTGACACCTTACCTAGGACCACTGTGGGCGGTTGGTTGAACTCATAGGCGGCCCGCACCACGGTTTCTGCCGAGAAGGCCCCGACATAGGGAAGCAGCGCATAGTTCATGACATGCTGGCCTACATCGCCGCGGCCATCGGGGTGCGTGCCGCCTTTGTGCAGCGAGAGTCGCAGGTCACTCTCGCGGCAGGACAGACCGTACTTTCCATCATTCAGCATCGCTACCCCGAAACGGTTTTCGCTAAGTGCCGTCCACTTCTGGTTGCAGACCTCGAACTTGCCGCGGTCGGCAGGGGTGTTCTGGTGTGTTGGGCGCTCCAAGTGGCCGAACTGGACCTCGTTGCGCATAGTCTGAACGGTGAGGGCCAAGTCAAAGCCGACCTTGAGGAAGTGATGAGGATCTTTCCAATCGACGAGCGTCTCGAAATCTACCCGCGGGCTGTCGGCATGGAAAACCATCTCTTGGGTGAGCGAAGAACTCGGCCCGAGGCGATAGGTCCGCCGGATTCGGAACTGCACGGGCCCCGATGCAGTAACCTCCTCCTTCTCCATATTGGTCTGCGGCAGCATCTTCAGTTCTTGGTCTTCATCCAAGTTCCAATTGTCCCAAGCCGTGGGGACATCCTCTCCCATGTACAACGTATTCAGGGGCGCGCCGCCTCCGCGTAGCTGTCGGCCACTCTGCAAATCCACGAACGAGGCGATCGCGCCTTGCTCGTCGAATTGCACCCGGGCGAACGGGGTCTCCAAACAGCGATCAATGTAACGGAACACGGACGCCTGCGGTTGCGGCGCGGATTTGCGCAGTGCCACAGAAGTGGCGCCGAGTGCGGGAACCGCCAACCCTTGTATAGCGAGGCACTTCTCCCCGGTCAGTGTGCTGATCCACTGGCTTTGAATCCCTTCGCCGGCAGGCAGCAATCCTTCTGGAAAATCTCGCAGCAGCAGGGCGGTCTTGTGGGGCCAGCCCATGGTATTCCAGATCGTGACCCAAGCCGGGTCTTCATCGACACCGTTCAGGGCGTGGCTCCGGGACAGGCGGGTCCCACCCGCAACCACTTGCCCCAATTCCCGCACCGCCTGCACGTGGGCTTCCTGGATGCATGTACCGGGCAGAATATCGTGGAACTCGTTGAGCAGCAGCAAATCCCAAAGTGGGGCCAGTTCATCACATTGGCGAGTCAGGTTTTCGCTTCCGCTGAGCAGCAGGAGGATTTCTGCCTCGCGTAGGGCGAACTCCGCTTTCCGGTGGAGGCGCTTGATGTCGTGCAACTGCGTCAGGCACCCGCGGTGATTTTCTACATAGAGCTCGCCGGACCATGTGGGCAGAGGTGCCGAGTTTTGCTCCAACTCAGCCATGAAAGCGCTGACTGTCGTATGGCTGGCCGCCGGGCAGCCTTCGACATCTCGCACCCGGCGAGCCATCTCCAGCATGCTGTAATCCGGACCACCGCCGCCATCCCCGTAGCCAAAGGCGATCAGCCGCCGGTCGGTCAGATCCTTGTGGCGCACAGTGCGAGGCAATCGCCGATCCTCCTTGCCGTGGAGGTTATCGATGATCGTGGCAGCGTCAGGCGGACAGTGCATGGTGTTTAGGTGTACCAGCACGCGGCTGCCGTCCAGACCTTTCCAGTAGAAACTGTCGTGGGGAAACTCGCTGTAGTTGCCCCACTCGATCTTAGTGGTAAGGAAGTATTTAATTCCGACGCCGCGGAGGATCTGGGGAAGGGCGGCACTGTAGCCGAAGGTGTCAGGAAGCCAGAAGGTATCGGCGGTGTAATTGAAATGCTCGCGGGTAAAACGCTGACCGCGCAGGAACTGTCGAACCATGCTCTCCCCGCCAGGAAGGTTGGCATCGAACTCGACCCAACAGCCGCCGTTTGGTTCCCAGCGACCCTCCTGTACCCGGGCACGGATGCCCTCGAAGATACCGGGATAGTGAAGGCGCATGAAATCGGCATGAACGGGCGAGCTTTGCACGAAACGGTACTCGGGGTATTGCTCCATGAGCGACAGGACATTGGCAAAGGTACGTGCGCATTTGCGGATGGTCTCTTTCACGGGCCAGTGCCAAGCGGTGTCGATATGCGAGTGACCGATGAGGCCTGCCCGCGGAACACTGCCTCCGCCGTTGCTCATGGACAACAATGGACTCATTAGAGCCCGCGCCCGGGCAACGGCGGCGATCACTTGTTCCCAAGGGAAGGAATGGGGCATTTGGGGCAGCAACGCGAAGATTGCTGGCATGGCCGCACGCAACTTGCCTTTGCGAAAGCTGCTGTCTGGCAGGGCACTGGCCAGTTGCGTCAGGGTGTGCAGGTCGAAGACGAAGTCCATCATCTCATCATCACGAGTGACCACCTCCAATCCTTGGAACTTTCGGCACTGTGGGGTCACTTGCTGCGGACCTTCCGCCCAGCCAGTGCTACCCAGATAAGGCTGCGAACCCGGCGTGTTATGCCCCGCGTAGGACTCCAAGGCCAGTTGTATGCAGCTGCCCCCCGGGGTGCCCGGTGTAATGCGCAGGGTATGATGCTGGTGCTTGATCGCCGGTGCCTGTGCCGCCTTGTCGGTGAAGATACCCGAGGCGTGCCCGTTGACCCACAGGAGCGTTTCCACGCCTCCGGTGCGGGCTCGGAGATAGAGCGGTTGGGCGGCAAGCTCTTCAGGAACATCGACAGTGGCAAAGAACCACGCACTGCCCCAAGGCTGGCCCCAGGTTGTTCCGGATGCGATGGGCGTTGCCACCGTCGGATCAGGTGGGAGCCGCAAATGCTCCAACGTCTCGAAAAAGCGGGTGGGCAGCTCCAACTGTTTTGCGAAGATGTAATCTTCAAAGACCTTGACGAGCGTAATTAGTTTTTCAAGAATTTCTGGGCGCTGATACATGGTTGTCTGTTACCTCTGCTGCTCAAGTCGGGGGTAGTTTTGCTCCTTGGTCCAGAAGTCGGGCGCGCACCTCAA
>JBGSIP010000009.1:0-1874 GCA_041742495.1 Planctomycetaceae bacterium | reverse complement strand
GCGCTGGTCATTCGACGATCGCGGCGGCCGACGGACTTCGTGCGACAGCGACTCGTCGTTTGCCGCTATCGCTCCGCATGGTCAGCGTGTGCTAGGGACCATCCAGGCCGAGGTTGCGCTCGATGGCATTCGCGCGCGGCGAAAGCCACCATTCGCGGACAGGGTCATCGTCCCAATCGACCGGGCGATCGCCGCGGGCCTCTTCGCCGGCGCTCTTGACCCACTCTTCACCTTCGTCGTCCTGCGCGTCGTAGACATCGTCGGCGCGCGGACGCAGAGAACTCATGGATGTTCGCCAGGCATTGCCGACGGGCTCCAGTGCAGCGCAACCCGTCGCGGTGATGGCCCAGGTCAGGATCAACAGGCCGATCAACGGAAACAGACATCCGGGGCAGGGGCGATCCATACACGTCTTTCGAGAATGAGCAGGCGATGACTGCCGAACGGAAGCGGCCTCGGGAGTGCCGGCCCTGTGAGGGACCAAGGCGCACCGTCGGCGAACCGCATCGAGCGTCGTCCGGGAGTATCCTCCCGCTCATCGCCGCGCGTCGACGCAACTGGGCGTTCGACCGATGGTCCTGAAAAATCTACACGCGCCGCGGAGAGTCGACCTCGCGAGAGTGACTCACTTTTTGCCCTGGGCGCGTTGAGCCCGGAAGAACGACTGCAGAATCTCCCGGCAGTCAAATTCCAACACTCCCCCCTGCACTGTGGCCTGGTGATTCAACCGCGGGTCGGAGGTGAGCTGGAACAGCGTGTGGCAGGCCCCCGCCTTTTGATCGGTGGCTCCATACACGACCCGGGGCACCCGGGCCTGCACAATGGCTCCGGCGCACATCGGGCACGGCTCCAGCGTCACATACAGTGTGCAATCGAGCAGCCGCCAGGACTGAAAGAACTCCGCCGCCTGCGTGATAGCGATCATCTCTGCGTGTGCTGTGGGATCGTTGAGCGTTTCCCGCTGGTTGTGAGCGGCGGCAATCACTCGCCCCTGATGCACGACGACGGCCCCCACGGGGACTTCCTGCTCATCGCGCGCGGCAAACGCTTCCGCGAGCGCCTGGCGCATGAAGTGTTCGTGAACTGCGAACTCTCCCCCCGGTTGCAGTCCCCACGGGAAGGACTCATCGGGCAGTTCGTCCGGTAGTCCGGAATTGATCATGAGCTGTCACTTTCCGTCCGCCTGCTGCGGTGATTGTCAACGGGCGGCTGCGCTCGCTACGTTGTGCACAACGCTCCGGCGTCTCCGCTTCCAGCCGCTGCTCTCCGCGGCGCCTATTACACCGTGAAGAAACTTACACAGTGAAGAAACTGGCATGTCACAAGGTCTGCCCCTGTTTGTCAAACGGGATCTGGATGGTTTCTTCGGCCTGTTTATCGACAATCTGGTGCAACTGCTGCTGATCATCACGCTGTGCTCCCAGTTTTGCGGCATGACCGGCGAGCAGTCTTTTTATCTCACGCGGCACATTTTGCCCGGTGCCGCCATCAGCATCATCTGCGGAAATCTGTTCTATGCCTGGCAGGCCCGGCGGCTGGCCCGACGAGAACACCGCGCGGATGTCACCGCCCTCCCCTACGGCATCAACACCCCGTCGCTGATTGTGTATGTGTATTTTGTCCTGGTGCCGACCTACGTCCGCACAGGTGACGTTCGGGCTGCGTGGCTGATGGGGCTGATTGCCTGCCTGGGCAGCGGACTCATTGAGGTCGTTGGGGGACTCTTTGCCGAGTCGATCCGCCAGCGGACTCCTCGGGCGGCCCTGCTGTCGACCCTGGCTGGCATTGCGGTGGGATTCATCTCGATGAAGTTCGCGCTCGAGATCTTCCATCGCCCGCTGCTCGCCATGCTGCCCGCGGGGATCGTGCTGGTC
>JBGSIP010000008.1:0-3293 GCA_041742495.1 Planctomycetaceae bacterium | reverse complement strand
TCGATCAGCGCCAGCGACTGCGGAAAGCGATCCACGTGCCGCGCAAAACCATGCACCATGCTGGGAATGACCACACATTGCAAACGGGAATCTCGCGCACACAGCGCTCGCCGTAGGCGACCCCTTCGTCAGCGAGCGGATCGCAGGCACACACAGCGACAAACGCCGGCGCACAGCCGGCCAACGACGGAGCCCGCAGCGGAGCGGCGTCGGGCAGGCACTGGTCGGCAACACGCGGACAATATTGCTGCCAGAACCACGCCATCGCACTCCGGGTGAGCACGAATCCCCGCCCATATCGGTCATACGAATCGCGCGTCAGATCGCAGTCGGTCACCGGATACAGCAGACCCTGTGCGGCAGGACGCTCCCACTGGTCTGCGGCGCGGCGGGCAATCACCGCGCTGAGGTTTCCGCCGGCGGAATCTCCGGCGATCACCATCCGCGGCGCGCGTCCTGCGCCCAACTCACCAGCTGCCTGCCGATACAACACTCTCCAGGCTTGCCACGCATCGTCCAGCGGTCCGGGAAACGGGTGTTCCGGCGCGCGGCGATAGCCCACGCTCACCACCACCATTCCACTGCGTTCCGCCAGATGTCCGCACAGGGCGTCGTAGTGGTCCAGGTCGCCCAGCGTCCAGCCTCCGCCGTGCAGATACATCAGCCAACCGCGCCCCGCGTCGCGTTGTGTCGGCGTATAGCGACGAATGCGCAATCGCTCGCCATCATCGAGCGGCAGTTGTTCATCCGTCATCACCACGCCGACGGGTACGCTCCCTTCGGCAGGCGCGTAACCGCGTCGGGCTTCAGCAATGGTCAGTTGCGAGAACTCGACGCTCGGCAACTGTTGTCGCTCGCGCACATACTGTCGCACCAGTGGATCGGTCAGCACCAGGTCGGGATCGGCGAGTGGTGGTCGGGGTGGGCGGGCAGTCATCGCCACCATTCCGGTTCCCGAAACAGGCTGGAAACCGCAATTTCCAGTTCCGGCAGCAGTGGCCCGCCCGGCACCCGGTCATTCTCTTCGAAACTCTGGCTGTGCCCCGCCGCGGTAGAGAGCATCACCCGTCTGGCAGCGGGGTCGATATGCCATACCTGTTGCGCGCCGTGATCAAACCACGTACGGATTCGCTCCGCGTACCGCTGACGGCGATCATCCGTGCTGGTCAGTTCAATGATCATTTCCGGGCAGACATCCGTCGCCACCTTCTCTGATTCTCCAAACCGTGGCCCGGCGAAAAACAGGCTGACCGCTGGAAAAAAAATCGTGGCTGGAGTCCGCTGGACAATCAGCCCCAGGTCAAAGCAGGCATACCCCGGGCGGTGCGGCGCAAAATACCCGCCCAGTGCCTTCCCGAGATTAAGCAACGTGTTCCCGTGATCCAGATCGGGAGGCTGTAACTGGATCAACCGCCCCTCGTCCAGTTCGCTCCCTTGGCCGGCATCCGGATAGTTCGAACGATCTTCGAGAAACTGCTCGGCCGAAATCAGTGGCCCGTTCAACATGGCGGGCATTCCTCTGCAGAAAGATTCCCTGGGAGCCTGGGTAGCCGCTGGACGCTTGACGTTTCTATCGCCGCTCGTCCCACGCCTCGCCCGACGGCCTAGCATAATCAGTCGGCAGGCAGAAAGGGGAGGGGGGCCAAACGGGCCATCGAGGGACGGCGCGGCCCGTTCGCGGCACGTCCGCGCGGCTTGCCTCCGGCAGGAGATATTTCGTATTCAGCCCCCCGGAGAGCGTGATGGGTGGATCAAAATGCGACAGACCGCTCGTCGACCACTCGTCAGACCGCTGCAGTTGGGATGACCGCTGTGGTCGACACGGTCTGCCAGAATTGAAGGCTTTTCCAAGCCCTCCCAGACCCCCAGATTGAAGCTTAAGATGTGCGGCCTTCACGGGTTAGGATTCTCACTTGGCGAAATCGCGGGTTCCGCGACCAGAATTGCCATTCACCCGTTTTCGATTGCGCGTCAGAATCCCAAGACACTGGGAGCGAGATTTGCGACGGCTTCCCGTGGTGTCAAGGACGTGACAGGTCCGCTGCTGCTCGTTCGTGGAAAAATTTTGAGGTGATGAAATGACCGTTTCCCCCCGGTCCCCGCGTTTCCTCCGCTCGATCGCCTTGCTGTGCATGGCGATGGTCGGATTGTGCGCTTCGTCCGGTGCTGCCTGGGCCCAGAGCACCGATTGGGCTGTGAAAATGTTCGCCGAATCTTCGCACGATTTTGGTGTCGTGGCGAAGGGGGCGGACACCCGGTTTGTCATCAAAGTGACCAACCTGTACGAAGAGCAGGTGCTGATTTCCGCAGTCTCCTCCTCCTGCGGCTGCACCAGTGCTCGCATGCTGGACAACACGCTCGATTCGCTGGAAGAAAGCGGCCTCGAACTGGTCGTGGACACCAAGCGGTTCTCGCACGAAAAAAATCCCACCGTCACGGTGAACATCGCCAAGCCGTTTCCGGCGGTCGTGAAGATTCCCGTGAAGGTGTATATCCGCACGGACGTGGTCCTCACCCCCGGTGCTGCTAACTTTGGCCGCATTGATGAAGGTGCGGGCAAGTCGATGACTATCGATCTGGCCTACGCCGGTCGACCCAACTGGAATCTCCGTGGCGTCGAATCTCCCGACCGCTACGTCTCGGCCACGCTCAGCGAAGCTTCGCGGCTGGGCGGCACGGTCAACTACCGCATCACGGTCAAGCTGGATCCCTCACTGCCGCAGGGGCCCGTCCGCAGCCAGTTGTTTCTCATGACGGATGACGTACAGAACCCCCGGATTCCCGTGCTGGTCGAAGGGGACGTGGTGCCTGAGTTTGCCGTGAATCCGGAAGTGGTTTCGTTCGGCATACTGACAGCGGGCAAGCCGGGCACTCAAAACGTCGTGGTCCGGGCCGGGTCTGGTCGTCCATTTTCCATCGAAGGCATTCAGTGTGGCTCCGACCGGGAGATGTTCCAGACCAAGCTGCCGCAAGGTGAGCGGACTGTTCACGTCATTCCTCTGACGGTGCTGACACCAGATGAACCAGGCGTGTTGCAGGAAACATTTGAATTGAAGATCGTCGGCCGCACGCAACCCGTCCGCTTCTCGGCCTCCGGCAAGATCGTGGGCAACGAAGTGAGTAACGCCACCGCCGCCGCTGGCACCCCTTGATGAAGGCTTGTACGTGCGGTCGCTATTCCGTGGCAGATTTACGCTGACATTGCGACGTGGATGATCCGGCCGCGATGATCTCTCCTGACACCCGATGGTCGCCTGCGGCCGTCGGGTGTTTTTGTTGGTTCTCACGGAGGC
>JBGSIP010000007.1:0-1931 GCA_041742495.1 Planctomycetaceae bacterium | reverse complement strand
GGTCGGCGGACGTCGCCGTAGTCTGGCGGCGGGCGGTCCGCTCGGCAACCGAACCGCAGTCTGCTGATTCTCGCGCCCCCTCTGAGGCAAGAGGGGCATGACCACAGGCTAAACACTGGCAGATCACCGGCCAACCTCGGGCTGACCACGCGGGGCCCATCGTGAGTTCAGGCGTCGTTCGAGGGCGAATTGCAGTTTTCGCCCAACTGCGAGACACTGCGCGTTCATCAACAAAATGAACCGGGTCAACCAGTTGCGGGAGTCCGGAAAATTGGGAGCAAGCGTGGGCGTGGAGATTGCGCGGCTGTTGCTGTTGAGCGGTTTTCCGGTGTTGCTGGTCCTCAGTTGCCTGGAATGGACGCGGGTCATCCGCTGGTGGTGGCGGCACGGGCAGTCCAACGGCACGGTGCCGGTGGAAAACGCCGTCGAGCGAGTATCGGGCAATCCGTGGTCGCTACGCAGCATGACGGCCGCCTTGGAGCGGCGCGCTTTTCCGCCGCCCCAGATTGCAGGCGTGACCATGGCCGTCGCGGTGTTCATTTTGTTGCTCATAGTTTCGTCCGTGACGTCAACCGCGACGGAACATCCCCGCATTGACGTGCGAGCGCTGTTCGCTCTGTTGATCTCGCAATTGATGCTTGTGGGAGTGCTGGCTGCCTCCCAGGTGATGTTTGCCGGCGGCCGCGAGAATGCGTTTCCGCATGGGCGGTCCGACACCGATCCCGCCTATTCAGTGGCCGTGACGGCCGGCAAGGTGATGCTGCTGATGCTGGGGCCCACGGTGGCAATTTCGATGCTGCAATATGCGCTCAGCGGCCGGTCGGATGCCGATACCAATCCCGTGCTGACTCTCGGTCAGTCGCTGAACAGTCCCCGCGAGCTGCTGATTCTGTATCTCGCGGTGGCGGTCGGAGCGCCGCTGGGGGAAGAATACGTGTTCCGGGTGGTGTTGCAGTCGTGGCTGTCTCAGCACATCCGGGTGTCGCTCGCCGTGCCGCTGGTGGCGCTGTTGTTTGCGATGGTGCATGGAACGGTGGACATGATCCCCCTGCTCCCGGTGGCGCTTGTCCTGGGCTACAGTTTTGCGGTCACGGGGAGCTACGCGACAGTGGTATTGGCCCACGCCCTGTTCAACACGGTCATGACAACCTATGCCCTGCTGATCAGCAGCATGACTTGAAATGCCCGGCGGAGCGTCGGTCGCGACACGATTGTGGTCCGACAGGACCGGTGGCCACGGTATGTGAAATTTGACTGCCGCAGGCCAAACCGCAGGTGGCTTCAGGGAACCGTCAATCGAGAGTGGCGATTCCCCCGCGCGGGTGATAAGTTACGGCAATTCTGCTGATCAATACTGTGGCTCTGCGGCTTTCTTATCGATTGTGGACCAGTAAAAATCGGCTGAAATCAAACCCGTCCCGCCAGCGTGCGGGAGACAAGGCAAGCAACGTGTCGACTGCATCGTTTCCACCCGTCGAAGAGCAACTGGCGCTGATCCGCCGCGGTATTGAGAAAATTGTCCCGGCCGAGGAACTCGCCAAAAAGCTCGAGTGGAGCCGACGGACCGGGACCCCGCTGCGGGTGAAGTACGGGATCGATCCCACCGGCATCGACCTGCATCTGGGACACACAGTCCCGATGCGCAAAATGAGGCAGTTTCAGGAACTGGGTCACCAGGCGGTCATCATCATTGGCAATGCGACCGCACTCGTCGGCGATCCCAGCGGCCGCGACCAGGCGCGGGCCCGCTTGACGCCCGAAAAGGTCGAAGCCAACGCCCGCGACTATCTGCAGCAGGTCGGCCGCGTGATCGATCTGTCGCGCGCGGAAGTGCATCGCAACGGCGATTGGTTCGGCCAGATGGGGCTGGTGGAAATTCTGGAGCTGACCAGTCAGGTGACCGTGGCCCAGATGCTGACCCGCGATGACTT
>JBGSIP010000006.1:0-3714 GCA_041742495.1 Planctomycetaceae bacterium | reverse complement strand
TTGCGGGCGGACGATCACGACCACCGGAACGTGGGCCCGCAGCAGGTCGGCGAGCAGGTACCCACCGACGTAGCCCGTCGCACCAGTCAGGAGCGTCAAGTTGGCAGTTCGCGGTGACATTCCCAAACCGTGGATGGACTGAACGAAGTTCCCCAGCCGTCGCTCCATCGCGCCTGAGAGGTGAAAAGTGCTCCCGGAATCAACCGGCCCAATGGCGGTGACTGGACAATTCCCGGCTGACGACGTCGTCTGGTGGCTGGCCCACCACAACGTCGGGACCGGGAACGCCAGAGTGACCCGGCGTCAGGTGTTTCGCGTGCCGTAGTAGCGACCTTCTCCGTAGCCGTATCCATAGCCCGCACCGTACTCCTCGGAGCGGGAGACATATCCACTGGCCCCCATGAGATTCGCCACGCAGCCCCGCACTTTGGCTCCGGACATGGACAGCCTTCGCAAGGCTTCGTTGACCTGACGACGTCCGTCGGTCGAGAGGCGAACGACCAGCAGTGTGGCGTCAGCGTAGCGTGAGACGACCGCCGGATCGGACACTAGCAAGACCGGGCCAGCGTCTACCAGCACCAGTTGATACTGCGTTCGCAATTCAGCGAGCAGGGCTTCAAAGCGTGCCGATTCCAACAGTTCGGACGGATTCGCCACGGGGGAACCGGCCGCGATGACAGACAGATTCGGAATCGAGGAAGCCTGGGTTGCCTCCTCAACGGACAGGGTGCCACGCAAGACTTCCGAGAGGCCGGGTGACATGTTGACGTTCAAGTGCTTTTGGACTGTCGGGGCGCGCATGTCGGCGTCGAGCACGAGAGTCGACAGTCCCTGATCGGCGAACACGGCAGCCAGATTCGCCAGCACTGTCGACTTGCCGGCTTTGGGCTGCGCGCTGGTGACCGAGAGCACCTTGAGGTCGCCGCGGGCCACGTCGGCCTGCAGGAATGTCCGCAACATGCGGAAGGCTTCGGCTTCCACAGTAGCTGGCGCGACAATTGAGCCGCCTGCGTTGTCCCGGAACGACTGCAGACGATGAATGGCACCAATGACCGGGGTCTCAATGGCGGCTGACAGGTCGTGCATCGACTTGAACCGCGGATCTCCTTCATCACTGGCGACGGCCGTCCCGGCTCCAAAGACCCCCCCCAGCAGCAGCCCGCACAGGCAGCAAATGGGGAGCGAGGGCCAAACCGGAATGCCATTGCGCGGAGCTTCGAGCACTTCGTGCGAGTAGCCGCTCAATCCGGAAGCGGTGTCCAATTTGCGCAGCTGCTCAACGACACCATCAAACAATTGCTGCTTACGTTCGATTTCGGCGCGCAGCATCTGGTCTTTCAGTTCGAATTCGACCAGTTCCTTCGACTGCTTTTCGGCCTCCCTGGCCAGTGCCTGCAGTTCGTTCCGGCGTTCATCCAGAGAGGCAACGTCGTTGGTGAGGAACCCGATATAGGCCTTCATTAGCACATCGGGCGTGAGGCGGGACTCGGAGCCAGAGAATGCGGTTTCGCTTTGGCGTTCGTCGAGGAAAGAACGGACCAGTTCGATTTCCTGCCGGAGTGTGACCGCGTCGGGGTGTTCGGGGCCAAAGTTCGATCTCACCCGCTGTTCGTCCGCCATCAGTTTGAGCAGATGCGTGAACTGGGTGCGAGCCTCTTCGAGACGCGCCGGCTGGCTGGCCTGAAAATCGGCCGTGGCCGCGGTCCCCAGCTGTAAGGAGGCGAATACGCCAAGGCGCTCGAGACTTTTCGTATCGATCAGCGCCATCAACTCAAAACTGTGTTCCGGTGACGGAACAAGACCGTATTTGGCCACCGCGTCCTGCACTTTGCCGAGACGGGTGACAACGGCAGAACGCTCAATCTCCACACTGACGAGTTCATCCTGCAAACGTTTGAACTTCTCCATGAACACGTTGCTGCTGCCATCTCCGTGATACAACAGCGGTGCGTCCCGGCGGAGCGACAAGTAAGTGTTTTGCGTCTCTGCCAGCTCATGCTCCACTTCCTGCTGAGCATGAATGATCAGGGTGCCCGCCTCGTTCATGACCTGCTCGACCTGCCGGTCGAGAAACGCTTCGTATTGCACCACGATCGCTTCGAGCACACGCCGGGCATCTGTGGGGTCCGTGTGGACGAGACCGATATTCAGGCTGCGGGCGGTCTTGGCAGCCCCTTCGCCCCCTTTGGTCAGAAGCAGGTGATCGATGACGTAATCGACAGAGTCCTCGCCGTCGCCCAACCGCGCGGTGATCGAGGGGAGACTCATCAAATTGGCGGAAGACAACGCGGCCTCCACGATGCGCCGGCTGCCGACGATCTGCATGTGGCTGGCGAGGATGTCGTCAGTGACGTTGGACTCGCCCCACTGGCTGTCACCACCCTCGGCCAGTCGCGGGTCCTTGAGCGTGACCAGCATTCGCGCGGTCGACTGGTGCCAGATTTCCGCGAAGCCCCAGTACCAGATCCCGCCCGCGAGCCCGAGCATGGTGCAGGCCGCAATGAGCCACCCCTGACGGCGAACCAGGCCCAGCACGTCGAGCGTCGGCAGAGCTGGCGCTGGAGGTGACGGAGGTTTGGAACGCGAGGAGGAATGGCTTCCGTTCACTGCGGCGGGCTTTCCGATGACGGTGCCCGTGCGAGATTCAGCGAAGCGAGCGCCCGGAGCCGGCAAAGACATACAGAATGACCCTACTGTTTCAAACCGCGACTGGAAACGTTCACACGACTGCCGAATCGAGACACTGAGTTATGCCGTGCCGCGCTGCCATCGCCGGTCAACGGGACATAACGCCGAGAGACTGGCGTGGAGGCTGCCCGATTCAGAGTAACAAAACCCGACAGAGATTGTCCTGCAGAATCGATGACGCCGGTTGGTGAACCAGCGATACAATACGCTTGTGCACCCGCGTGTCGGTCCTCCGGACATTTCGTGAGGAGCAATTACAGTACCAGTTGAATTGCCGGGACCTATCCCACCGGGTGCGGAGACGAGATTCCAGTCTGGAGTGCGAACGGAACTGACATTCGAATCAAAAAAACGGCTGCATCTGGAATTGGCACCATTGCCTGACCATTGAACATTGCAGCATGCGAGAGATTCACTTCCATCCATATCTTGATGAGAGTCCTCCGAGGAATATCTGGGAAATCTGCGAAGACCAGAAATGACAGAATCACCACGGTTTCCCACACTAGAATCCGGGTGCCCCAATTGTTAAGGTGACTTTGCTCACAGGGTTATTCCTTAGTCATGCTTAGGGAGCTTGGGATTGCCGCAAGGTTCGCGGCTTGCCGGCTTGAACTGTGTGAGAGTTTTGCTGGCGTTGCCGCATTCTGGTTGACGGAGGTCTCCAGCAGAGTAACTCTACCCGCGCATCTGGCTCGTTTGGCCGGATTCATCCATCCGCGACACGTTGGCAAGTCTGCATGCCAACCGCTCGGGTTTGGATCAGGTTGTTGGTCTTTGAGTTGATTCGCGGCCCCCATTGCCGCCCTGAGCTCTTCGCGGAGGAAGAGCCCGCAGGATGCGCCCGGCAGGACGTCACGTGCCCAAGTCCGAGGCATTGCCATGTGCAGGTTGGCCCGGTCAGTATTTGTGCCCGAGCGTGGGTTGATCACCCCGACAAGGATCAGGCGATGAGCCCCGACACGGAAATCACCTCGGTGTGCGGACAACGCCGTAATCGGTTTCGCTTGTGTGTTGTGCACTGCT
>JBGSIP010000005.1:0-2598 GCA_041742495.1 Planctomycetaceae bacterium | reverse complement strand
TGGCGTTGAGGTCGTCAAAGGCACCAATCGGCGTGGTGCAGGCCGCCGCGACAACAGCCAGCACTGGCCGGCCGGCCTGCTGCAGTTCGGTCAATTGTGAATCGAGCGCCGCGGCGTCCATGCGGCGGCGTGAATCGAGGTGCGCCTTCAGAACGTTCGCCGTGCCGATGCCCAGAATTCCGGCCGCACGTTCGACGCAGTAGTGGGCATCGCGATGGGTGACCAGCACGGGCGAGGTTTGTTCCGCGAGCCCGCGGGACCAACTCTCCTTGTTCCAGCACTGCCGGGCTGTCAGCAGCGCGGTGAGGTTTGCCAGCGAGCCCCCGTTGGTGACCAGTCCTGCAAAAGTGCCCGCCGGAAAACCGAGTTGTGCTCCCAGCATTTGCACCATGGCCTGTTCGCAGGCGGTGGCCCACGGCCCCATTTCATACACGGCCATCACCTGATTGGTGACCTTCGTGACCGCCTCCACTAAGCCCGCCAGCGGGACGGCCGGCGGAACCTGATGGCCGATGCAATGAGGATGGTGCAGATGATGCGATTGTCGCAGCGCGGCATCAATGGCGGCGAAGAATCGCGATTCCCAATCGGCACCGCCCGCCGCCACGGCAGGATCGATATCCGCCACCGTTCCGCGAGTGAGAAACGACCGCGCGGCAGCCAGTTGGTCCAGCGGTTCGACCCACGGCAGGACCGGCGATTCTCCCCGCAGCGAGAGGGACAAATGCTCGGCGAGTCGGCGAATCACTTCACAGCCGACCCGCTCGAACGTCGCCACGTCATAGGCGAGCTCCAGCAGATTGGCTGCCTGGTGGCTGCGGGTGGCGGAATGTGCCGCCGCGGGTAGGCCGGTCATAACTCCCTGTCGTGCGAGGAAAATAGCGATCCGAGAAATCGTATCAGAATTCGCCGCGATCTCCCACGCGTCAGGTGGCAGGACGAGCCAGCCGTGGCACCCGGCGATCTACGATGACTGACAAAGAGCGGTGGACGCAATTGTAGGTCAGGCTGTGCCTGACGCCATCGCGCCATCGGATCGCTGAGTGAGCCAGCCCCCCATCATCGGGTGAGCGAGGCTTCCCAAACTTCTCCGTGACTCTGTGGCTCCGTGAGATCACAGTTCCTGTCGCGAACGACTCGGTTCACGGGCCAGCGGTATACCAACGTTGAATACAGAGTGCGCGCGACTCGCTTCGTTCGTTCCTTGATTGGTTCTCACGGAGGCACAGAGCCACGGAGAAAGACTCACTCGTCGGTCGATCCGGCTGTGCCCGACGAACGACGTGCCAACGGCTTTCCGACGATCGAGTCGGGTTTGACTCTTGCGTCAGGCACAGCCTGACCGACAAATCGCCTCACGGCTGGACGAGCCAGCCGTGGCACCTTGGGAACGACGATGGCTGACAAAGAGCAGCACATGAATGACTACTCGGATTGACCTTTGGAGATGGACCGGCCGGTCGCCATGTGCTCTGCTTGCTGCAGATCGGCGGGCGTGGTGACCTGCAGCAGGCTGTGCTGCGTTGCGTCCCACGCCTGCCATTGCGACGGCGGCAGTGTCTCGACGCGTAACTGCGGCAGCAGATCTCGCAATCGTTCACCGCCGGCTGCCTGCACGACCTGACAGGCCCTTTGCAGGGCCGACCACCGATACGCGGCCAGCAGCAGCATGGGAAAGTTGGTCTCACTGGGAATTACCGCGTCGACAGCAGTCTGCTGTTCGAGTCGCTCGCATAAGCCTGTGAGTAAAGCGGGGGCCAGAAACGGATGGTCACAAGCGAGGAGCAGGATGGTCCCGCAGCCGCTTTCAGCCATCACGGATTGGGCCTGCAGGAGACTGTTCATTGGCCCTGCAAACGCCACGGCGTCCCGATGAATGCGGAGCGATGGCGGTTCCCCGTGCGACGCTTCGGACATCACGGCGGGGGGGAGCTGTTGTGTGGGGCCAGCCAGTAACAGATGTTGTGCGGTCACTTGTCGAGCAGCCGCCAGCGTGCGTGCGAGCAACGTTGACGCGCCGACAACGGCTGTCGCCTTGTCGCGCCCCAGTCGTCGACTCTCGCCGCCGGCAAAAATGACCGCCAGCCGGCTGGCCGCCCCCTGTCCGGATGTGTTGTGCATGTCGGTGGCTCTCCGCAAGGAGTGATTCAGTCAATCTTCACGCGACCAGGCGGCCCATGGCCGACCACACCTGGCCGCCGGACGGTTCCCGCAACTCGCGGTGCACGCCACCGCTGGCTGTTCGCGTGCCACGGACGGCTGTTCGCGGGACTGGCATTGGTTGTAGCCGCCGCAGGGGGCATGAGATACCATCCGGGTCTCCCGCGCAGCGTTGCTGCGTCGATCAGCCGATGACTGTGGACGATTGCCTGGTCCGCCTGAGTCGGGAGTTCTCGTGCTCGTGATGCCCATGTTTGACGACGAATCACCCGCGGACCTGCGGCGATCCGCCCCGCCCGCTGAAACAGATGCTGAAGCAACCGCTGTGCACGCGGCGAAGGCCGCTGCGTATTGGTATGCAGAGGGGTTGCCGTTTGCGTGTACCGGCTGTGGCGATTGTTGTACGGGTGCTCCGGGGCGGGTGTGGGTGACGCCGGA
>JBGSIP010000004.1:0-1607 GCA_041742495.1 Planctomycetaceae bacterium | reverse complement strand
AGACCCCGCCGGCCTGGCTGATCAAAGCCTGCCTGTTGGCCACTCGTGCTCAGACGGCCAAGAGTCTGGTCACCCGCGAACTGCTCGAGGAGCTGCAACATTTCTCGCTGGCGCTGATCACGGCAGGGCCTCCTGCTGTGGCTGCGGCGATGGGACTCCTATTGCGTGGCGCGGCGATCATTCCGGCTGTGATTCGGCCTTCGCGCGAGTCCTGGAATGTCCTCCGCAGTTTCAAACTGCAATCCGAACAGGTGCAGTTGTACAATCTGGGCGCGCGGCTGATCGACTTTGGGCATCGCAACGGACAACTCGATCCCGTATTTCATGCGATGGATGCGGACGAAGCTCTCCGCCGCAAGCAGCAGTTGACGGACGAAGCCCGGAGTTGGCGGGAACTGCTGGTCGAAGCCAGCGCGACCTATCACGAGCATGTCGCTCTCTACCAGCGCACCGGCTGGTCGTTGCGAGTCCCCGCCATCACGCGATCACCGGGGGCGCTCGCGCAATGGCGGGCGACAACTCCGCTGATTGAACTGGCCGATCGCGTCGTGGCTCATATTCAGCCACGGCAAGTGTTTCGGCATGTGGCGCTGCGCGAAGACATTGTCGCTCTGGAAGCCCTGCTGGCAAAGTGCCGTGCTCTGCCGATGGCCTCTGAGATGCATCCTCCATCCGATTTGGTGCGTCTGGCCGTGCAGGCCATTTCGATGGGCCAAGCCTGGTTGATTCTCCAGCGCGATGTGCCGCAGGATCACGTGTCTTCGGAGGCGGTCACCCACCTGCGTGAGGACATCGCCCGGAAAGCGCCGGCCATCGCACAGGAATTGCGTCAATGGACGGAGCCGCCTGCGGCGATGGAAGAGCGATCTGCCGGGCAACTCCTCCAGCAGTTGTTTGTGCGTCTGCAGGATATCGTGGCGGGGGTTCCCGGTTGGGATCACGACTGCGAGCCAGAAGTGCTGCTGAATCGTGACCTGTTGGCGATCGACGGCGTGGCACTGACGGCCGATGGTCGCCTGTTGCGATCGCCCGCCGACCTGGAGACCCAACTGCTGAGCTTGCTGTGCGAAGCACCGCTCTCATGGACAGAAATGTTGCAGCGGAAGTTGAACATCGGCGACTACGACGGACTGCTCACCCTCGCCGCTGTCGGACAATGGTCCCCCGCACAGCAGCAGCAGGTCTCGTCAGCGGTGACCCAAGTACGCCAGGCACGCAGCGATCGGCTGCATTGTTTGGCCGACGAATCACGCGAGGATCTGCGGCTGTGTCGCGAGCATGGGATCGTGAGTGCCGCCGAGCATCGCGAACTTGACGATCGCCTGTCGCGACTGCTGCATGCTGCGCACGATGCCACCCAGTGGACCCGAATTGAGCGTGAACTGGCGGGTCTGCAGCGGCAACTCAAGGAACGCCGCGAAATTGCGATTCGGCAGGCACAGCAGCGGCTGACGTCGCTCTCCGCCGCGGTGGGGCGCGACCTGCCTGCGACCGTGGCCCGCACAGCGCCGATGGACGTGGCTATGAAACCGCACAACGGCCGGGACACGCCGCCTGCGGAGGTGGCTTCGCCGCCTCATTCGCAGTCCTCGACGGCCGACTCGATC
>JBGSIP010000003.1:0-3368 GCA_041742495.1 Planctomycetaceae bacterium | reverse complement strand
GCCGGCTCCCCAAGGCCGTCTACAAGTCGGTCATCCGGACGATTGATTCGGGCGAAAAGCTCGACTCGTCCGTCGCCGACATCGTGGCTTCGGCCATGAAAGACTGGGCGATTGAACGCGGGGCCACGCACTACGCCCACGTTTTTTATCCGCTGACCGGTCTGACCGCGGAAAAGCACGACAGCTTCCTCACGCCGGATGGGGAAGGGAGCGCTCTGGCCGAATTCAGCGGCAAGCAATTGATCCAGGGTGAGCCCGATGGTTCCAGCTTCCCCAGCGGTGGGATTCGCGCCACGTTCGAGGCCCGCGGATACACCATTTGGGATGTGACCAGCCCGGCGTACATTCTCGAAAACGCCAACGGCACCACGCTGTGCATTCCCACGGCGTTCGTGTCCTGGACGGGTGAAGCTCTCGACAAGAAGACGCCGGTCCTGCGTTCGATGCAGGCCCTCAATCGTCAGGCTCAGCGCGTCCTCAGGCTGTTTGGTCACACCGACGGAGCCATGGTGGCAGCCACCGCCGGTCCCGAGCAGGAGTATTTCCTGATCGACCGCAATTTCTATTATGCCCGTCCGGACCTCCTGACTGCCGGCCGCACGCTGTTTGGGGCCAAGCCTCCCAAGGGGCAGGAATTCGAGGATCACTACTTCGGTGCGATTCCCGATCGCGTGCTGTCGTTCATGCTGGAAGTCGAACGCGAATGTTACAAGCTCGGCATTCCGGTCAAAACGCGGCACAACGAAGTGGCTCCCAGCCAGTACGAAATTGCACCATTGTTCGAGTTCGCCAACCTGGCGACCGATCACCAGCAGTTGATGATGACGATTTTGCGCCGCGTCGCCGAGAAATACGGCATGGCCTGCATCGTGCACGAAAAACCGTTTGCCGGCGTCAATGGATCGGGTAAGCACGTTAACTGGTCGATGGGCAGCTCGTCACAGGGCAACCTGCTCGATCCCGGCGACAATCCCCACGACAACGCGAAATTCCTGCTGTTCTGTGCCGCCATCATCCGCGGTGTCCACAAGTTTCAGGGTCTGCTACGCGCTGTGGTGGCTACGGCCAGCAACGATCACCGCCTGGGGGCCAACGAAGCTCCTCCGGCGATCATCTCGATCTTCCTGGGCGACCAGTTGCAGGATGTGTTCGAGCAGTTGAAGTCGGGCGGCGCGACGTCGTCGATCCGTCCGGGGACGTTGACCGTCGGTGTGGATACACTGCCGCCACTGCCCAAGGACGCTGGTGACCGGAACCGCACGAGTCCGTTCGCCTTCACTGGCAACCGCTTTGAATTTCGCGCTGTGGGGGCCAGCCAGTCCATCGCTGGTCCGCTCGTGGCGATGAATACCATCGCCGCAGAGTCGCTCGACTACTGTGCGACGCGCCTGGAAAAAGCGACCGGTGGCGATCCGTCGAAGCTGAACGCCGAACTGCAAAAGCTCCTCACCGAGATCATCAACGATCACGGCGCGGTGATTTTCAACGGCAACGGCTACAGCGCCGAGTGGCACGCTGAAGCAGAAAAGCGGGGCCTGCTGAACCTGAAGACGACGGCCGATTCTCTCCCCATGCTGCAGACTCCCGAAGTCAAGGAGCTGTTTGCCAAGTACGGAGTGCTGTCTGATCGCGAACTCGTCAGCCGCTTTGACATCTACCAGGAGCAGTACTGCAAGTCGATCAGCGTCGAAGCCAACCTCACCATCGAGATGGCCCGCACGATGATCTTCCCGGCTGCCGTCCGATATCAGAACGAACTGGCTTCGACGTGCGTCAATCTGAAGGCGATCGGTTATGAGTTCGACACCGACACGCTGGACATGGTCACCTCGCTGGTTAAGGCCCTGCAGGACGGCGTGAGCCACCTGGAGAAGGTGCTCAACGAGCATCATGCCCATGATCTGGCTGCCGAAACGCGTCACTTCTGTGACGTCGTCCTCCCGGCCATGCAGGAAGTGCGGGCTGTGGCCGACAAGCTGGAAGCTTACGTCGCAGACGACCTCTGGCCGTTGCCGACCTATCAGGAAATGCTCTTCATCAAGTAGTCGCCGGTTCCGCGCGATAGCGCGGGTCAAGGAACTTGCGTGAGAGCCTTGTAGCTGTGCCGATCCAGAAACCGACAGGTTCATGTATCGGCACTTTTTTTATGGACTGGTGGTGCCTCCAGGGAGCGGTCATGACTCGCGTGGGGCGGGACTTCAGCACGCTGATTCGTCCACTGGCTCACGTGCGGCGTCAACGCGCAGTCAGCTCAGGTCTGGACCACGGATGAGGGCTGGCGGCGATCAACCGGGACTGACAGACCCCCAGCGTCATCAACAGTACGAAAACAAAGTCGTACGCGAGAAACACCGTCAGTATGCCGATGGCCATCGCAGTGACTCCGCCAGCCAGCGACAGGAGCAGAGCCCGCTGTGCGGGCCAGACTGGACCTCCCGCCACGCGCGCTGTCTGCCAGATGGCACAGAGCAACAATCCCGTGAACGCGGCGCAGCCCAGATAGCCAAACCGCAGCGTGATGAGCAGGTAGGAATTGTCGACATACCGCATTTCCCGACGCGTGCGGGCCGAGTTCGGCAGGTAGGGAATGTCGGGCGGAAACGTCGCCGTGCGTTCCGTGCCATAGCCCAACAGCCCTGCATGCGTGACAGCGGGCCAATACGCCCGCAGCAAGTTCAGGCGATTCAGCGTGCCGGAATGCCGCAGTTCCTCATCACCAATTTTGACGGTCGTGGTGATCGAGGGGTCGTGGCCACCCGAACGTTCCAGTGCGTCGATCAGCCACGGCGGTTCCCAGACCAGCAACGTGATTGCGGTGGCCATGCATCCCAGGCTCAGCCACCGCACCACGCGACTGCGTGTCGCAGCGATCAACGCGACTCCGCACACGAGGCCCAGCAGTGCACCGCGAGAAAACGTCGCGACGATTCCGCCAGTCATCGCTGCCAGCCCCGTCACCGCCAGGCCAAAGTCGAGACGCGGTCGTCGGGTCCACAGCATCTGGACAGCCCACGGCACCAGGCATAACAGCAGCATCCCGAGAAAAATCGGGTGCATGGTCACACCGTAGGCACGCTTGAACCCGAACCGCTCCATGGTGCGGCTGGCGCCATCTTCCGGTCGCACCCCAAACACCCACTCAAACGGATTCTGGCCACTCAACGTCTCCGCGATCGCTCCCAGCCCGAGAATCAATCCGACGACACAAATGGCGCGCGTGAAGACCATTTCGTCCTGCTCGGACCGAATGGCAAACCGTCCCGCCACGTAAGGAAGCGCCCACTCGCCATAGGCGCGCAGTCCGGTCAGCACGGTCACCGGGGCCAGCATGCTTTCCGAGGCCACATGCACCAGCACCAGCGCGGTCA
>JBGSIP010000002.1:0-2537 GCA_041742495.1 Planctomycetaceae bacterium | reverse complement strand
ATTGCACCGCGGCGGCCGCCAGCGCCATCATGACCAGCATGATGGAAACGGTGACCAGCAGTTCGATCAGCGTAAATCCGCGGGCGGCAAACTTGCGGCCGCGCATGTCAGGCTGTGGTGGAACAAGTCGAAACATCAATTGTTCCTCCCCTGCAGGTTGCTGATGTTGTCATTGAGCGTGGTGGACCCGGGGTTTGTCAGATATTGACGCGACGGCTCCGTGGATGGATTCGGGAACGTCGACTGCGACAGAGTGGAGTCGGGCCAATCCTCGTAGAACGGCTGAGCCAGGAAGCCAAAGTTCGCCGCGTCCGCCGTCTCAAACATCCCCAATTCGCCGTCCGCTCCGCAGCTCACAATCAGCGGTGTGTGGAACACGTCCGGATCATGCAACTGCGTCCGCGTCAGTTTCAGGGCAGTCACCTGTGAGGGCTTCAGTCGGCTGGCCATCAGACTCAGGTTGCCAGCCGGATCGTCGGGGTCCTGCGCCAGCGACTTGGTACCAATCCGGTTGGTCATCATGATTTCCAGCGGCTTGCCAATGGGGATCGCGGGAAAGCCGTTGTTGGGATCGGCGTCGTCATCGGGCGTCGTCAGCCGTGTGGGCCAGCGATAGAAACGCAGCGGCCGTTCCCACCCATCCACAAACTCGAGCAGTCCGTCTTTATCGGTATCGCGCACCTCGCGCGCCGACAGATCACCAGCCGTCACACTCTGCGTGCCATAGGTCTCTCCGAGTGTGATCGCCAGATAGAGCAATTCAGCACTCTCGGTTTCGAGCTTGTGATTGGCCAGCGTGAACTTGGACGGCTCATCCCGCAGCATCTGGCCAATCTTCTTCGCCAGTGCGCCGTCGTCGTTGATGCCCAGTCCGAGTTCCAGCAGGTCGATCCGCGTGTTGGGATCGGTGTCGACTCCGGGGCTACTCCCGGCATCGTTCACACCAGGAACCCCGGGCTGTCCGTCCAACCCGGCCAGATCTTCAAACCGGCAGGGGAACATGCCCACGTAATCCCATTTGCGCCAGTAAGCTTCATGCGCGGCGGGCTTGTCGAACTCCGCCAGCACCCGCTGCAAGCCGCGATTGGCGGGTCTCCGGGCACCGGCATTCGTGTAGTCCAGAGCTTTGATTTCCGCGGAACGCGTACTGATAATCCCCTGAATCTTCGCGATGGTTGTCTTCGTCGCGTTGCTGCGCGACCGTTCGCCGGCCGTGCCAAGCACTCCGAACACCATCGACACCAGCAGGGCAATGATGCCCATCGCCACGAGCAGTTCGACCAGTGTGAAGCCGCCACGGGAGCCGGCTGCGGACACCGAACGAATCGCACGGAGCGATCGATCGCGTTGATGGTGCATGGTCATGTCACGCTTTCTCTGGACACGTTCTCTGGACGCGTTCTTCGGGTAGTGGCTGTAGAAGCGATGCGTCGGCCCTCGCGAGACTCCCGATCGATTTCGCCTGGTCACTCAGCTCTACCGCATCCTGCCGGACACAAAGTTCGTCACGTTGTCTGCGTCATGCAGCAGGAAATAGCTCTTGGGAGTCACCGCTTCGGCAAACTGTCCACCGAATCCATACTCGCCATCGGGACCGGGAGAAATCAGTTGATACGTGTTCGTTTTCCACTGTTCCGACCGGTAGTTCGCTTCGTTCCCCTGCAGAAACAGGTTTGCGCCGCTGATGGTGCCAGTTTCGGATGTCAGGTAAGGCTTGGCGACCAGCGGAATATCGTTGGCAGGGGGTACGGCGGCTGGCAGCGGCCACATGTCGCCCGGCGTTGCGTCCGTTGGTTCGCCCGGGAATTCGTACCCGCGCCCTTCGTAGCTGCTCAGGTACCAAATCGGGGTCGTCTGGCCGGGAAAATGGTCGAGGAAGACCACGCCAGTGGTGCCCGTGCGCAACCGCGACGTGGCAAATTCATGGAATGGCCCAATACGGTTCGGGGTCGTCAGGTCAAACGGATCGGACGGATTCTTGGAGAACCCCTTCATATTGATGACTGTGCCCGACGTGTCCGCCACACCACCCAGAAAGGCCACCAGACACTCCGCACCGTTCAGTGTGATCGGAGCGTCTGTGGTGTCCGTATCGCCGTTAAAGTCACGGGCCAGCGTGAAGTCCATGTTCGAAAACAGCTTCAGAAAAATGGCCTTGCTGCGTTTCGTTTCCGCAGTGCTGGTCCAGTCGGCGGGCACCTCGCAGAGCGTGACGCGGCTGGGCGGATATGTGCCGAATTCGGCCTTGAAGTTTTCCAGCGCCGTTTCCAGCAACGACAGTTCTGCACGCGTCTGCGTCACACGCATCGTGGATCGCACGCTGCTGATGGCTCCCAGCAACAGCGACACCAGTACCGCAATGATGCTGATGACCACCAGCAGTTCAATCAGCGTAAAGCCCCGGCGACGCGCTGCGCCCGATGGACTGCTTGTCGATGTGCCGCGTCCTGAATGGTGATCCATGGCATCTGCTCCTGGCCTGCGAAGGGGCCCGCTGACTGGCCGGCTGCAAGGCAGCCCGTAGGGTCCGCTGTGCG
>JBGSIP010000001.1:0-2305 GCA_041742495.1 Planctomycetaceae bacterium | reverse complement strand
ACCAACGCGACGTCGGCGTCCCGGCACCTCCGCGACTGTGCGAGCGACTGTCCACAGGTCACGCCGACTCCACGGCTTCCTCGCTGCCGCGGAGGCCCGCTAATTGCTCGACATGCAGCCGCAGATCGCGCAGCGAGACGGGCTGCGCCAAAATACAGCGGTGCCCGCGGGCCACGCCGGCCTGCTCCGAGGTTTCTCCGAACGGCAATACCAGGATGCAGGGAATGCGAGCTCGTTCCGTGGCGCGAATCAATTCCTGGACCTCGTCCGGAAAACCATCCAGCACAAACACGATGCAGTGCGGGGAGTTCGTCGTCAGCCGTTCCAGAGCCCGACCAATATCGGTCATCAGCAAGACGCGAAACCCGCGGGCCGAAAAGTAATCACGCAGCAGATTCTGATGCTTGGGTCGGTTTTCCACCACCAGCAGGGAGGGGAGCGACGCCGAGGACTTCCCATGGCCGCTATTGCCTCCCAAGTGCGACGGCTGATCGAGGCGGCGGCGCGATTCCTCGAGTGACCGCAGCAGTTCCGTCGCGGACTGGAAGCGATCGTTCGCCTGCATCGTCATCAGCCGCTCGACGATGTCACACACATGCCGGGGGCACTCGGGAACCACATGCCCCAGTGGCCGGACACTGCTATAGCGACCGATGCGCTTGCGGTCGTCGCGGTTTTTGGTGGCGGCATACGGAGCATGACCGGAGATCAGTTCGTAAAGAATAGCGCCCAGAAAGAAGAGATCGGACCGCGGGTCGTTGCGCGGCGCGCCGGTTCCCTTCTCCAGCGTGGTGTACTCCAGCGCCTGTTGGAAATTCTCCCCGCCGACTTTCTGCGCGGTTTCGTCAGTCGCCAGGCCGAAATCGATCAGCTTGGCCACCCCCGCGGCACTCATGAGGACGTTGCTGAGCTTGAGATCGCGATGCGTATAGCCCAGCGAAATGGCGTATTCGAGCCCGCGGGCAATGTCACTGGTGAACCGCAGGGCTTCGGCCGGTGAGAGCCGTTCGCGAATCCGCAGAAAGTCTTTGAGGTTGCCCCCTTCCACGAATTCCATGACGAAGAAGTGTTCGTCCTTGTCGCAGCCCAATTCATAGATCGGGACGATGTTGGGATGCTTGAGCTTCATCCCCAACTGGGCTTCGCGTTTGAACAGGTCGACCGTGTCGGAATCGCGAGCCCAGCGCTGGCGGAGCACCTTCAAAGCGACCATTTCGCCACTGTCGAGGCGGGCACCGCGATACACGCGGGCAAAGCTTCCGGCCGCGTTCGCATACAGGAGCTTGCAGCCCCCCAGCACCAGTCCGTCGACGTCGAGCTTCTTGATCCGCTCGACCTGGAAGGGGGTGAGCAGATCGGCAGACTGCAGGGCATCGAGCAGCCGCAGCATGTCGTCGTCGCCGGCAGGAAGCGCGCGCAACACTTTCGTGATGGCGGATTTTTCCACCAGTCGCTGTTGGATCAGAGTTCGGCTTAGCTCGCGCAGAGCATCAGAATGCATGAACAGGCATCCCCGCCAACACCATCTTCGGCGGTCCTGCGCCGCGCTGCTGCGTCGCGGTGGCGGCAGCACTCTGGCGAGGAATTCGGGCTTGGAACATCAACCAGACGGACAGCAGTCGGCAACCTACCCGGACACCATCGGCTGATTGGCCCGCACAGGCGTTTGGTTTCGCACCGGTCAGGAGGCACTGCCGGTAACTTGGGAAACGTACACACCTGTCAATTTATCGTCGTCGCTGACCGGTGAAAATGGTCTGTCCGCCTCGCCCGCGGAAAAGCCAATGAAGATTGATCGGTTTTCTTGGCCGCGGGCAATAACTCGCTCTCCCCGAAAAGCCGTTCGTCGCATTCGCCGGCCAATCGCGACTTCGTGGCAAATTCCAGTCCTCCCTGTGGGTACTCCGCTCGCGCGCCTGCAATTTGGGACCAGAAAAATCGGCCGGCAACGGCTACGATAGGGGTAGACCGCGGTGGCGCGGCCGGCTCGGCGTCTTGCGACTCTCCTGGAAATCTCCATGTCACTGCGGCTGATCACCCGCCTCGTCCGCGAATCCGACAAACGCCTGCTGGCCAAACTGGCCTGGAATATGGGCGTGAAGGCCGCCTGGTCGGTGCAGCGTTACAAGCGACGTTTGAAAAAAGGCGAGCACTTTCCGCCTTTTCTGTATGTCAGCGTGCTGAACTCCTGCAATCTCCGCTGCCAAGGCTGCTGGGTGGATGTGGCCCACAAACAGCAGCGCATCGAGCGGGACCAGTTCGCCCGGCTCGTTCATGAAGCGCAGGCGGAAGGAAACGTCTTTTT